>CAZGKP010000008.1:0-30466 GCA_964526215.1 uncultured Candidatus Sumerlaeota bacterium | reverse complement strand
TCTTTGGTTAGACTTTACTTGCGCAACAAATATGTTCTTTTCGCATGAAAAACTCAAGGTTTACAAATGGGTGATTGAATTCGTCGCGTGGCGCAGAAAAAAGCCCGCCAAGGGCGCGTCTGCGACAAGAAACGGAGATGGAGATGAAGAGGGAAGAAGATATGCACACAACTTGGTGGTTAATATTTTTCTTTCACCAACACTGACATAACAACCACGACATTATTTACCGCTTATGGCTGGATTCGGGTAATTAGGTTGACGGGGAAGGCATAACGCTGCAATATCTCTTTACAAAATTGCAGGGTGATATGATGTCTCAAAGAGAATTACTCCATAGATTAAGGGGCTATCTGAATTTCTTGAGGGAATCGGATTTTATCGCTCTGGATGCGGATATTAAGAAAACGCCCACGCGGGAAATCGCATCTACACTTACGACCGAGGAAAAAGAAAAGGCACTCGATGCTCTGGCAAAAACTATCGCTTCTTGCAAGAAGTGTCGGCTTGTGGCGGGTCGCACAAATACCGTTCCCGGCTCGGGCAATCCCAATGCCGCTCTTGTATTTGTCGGCGAGGCACCGGGATATTATGAAGACAAACAAGGGCTGCCGTTTGTGGGGCGCGCGGGGAAACTCCTTGACCGCCTGCTTTCTGGAATAGGGCTTTCTCGTAAGGATGTCTTTATCTGCAATGTGGTGAAGTGTCGCCCGCCCGGAAATCGCGACCCACTCTCTGATGAGATAGCTGCCTGTGAACCTTATTTATTGAAGCAGATAGAAATCCTCGAACCATCCGTTATCTGTGCCCTGGGGCGTTATGCCGCTCAAACCCTTCTGCGCACAAAAGAAGGGATACATCGCCTGCGTGGGCGCTTCTACCTCTATCACGGGATACCGCTTCTCCCGACTCTGCATACCGCCGCAGTGCTGCGCAATCCCCGCCAGATGGATGAAATTAAGGGGGATTTTGACCTTATTTCTCGTAAATTGCAGGAGACTGCTTCTCGATAGTATGGAAAGGCGAATAACCGTTTTTGGCAGTGGTATAGTCCCCCCGGAAAGTGGGGCGTATACGGAAGCCTATCAACTGGGACGTCTGCTCGGTGAGGTTGGGTTCACTTATGTATGCGGCGGCTATGGGGGGACGATGGCGGCGGGTGCGAAAGGCGCACACGAGGCAGGGGCAAAAACAATTGGCGTCATTATTAAAAAGTGGGGAATGGCAAATCCTTACATATCGGAGGCGCAGGTAGTGCCCGATTTTTTCTCGCGCATCAAAAGGCTGATGGAACTGGGGGATGGTTATGTGGTTCTTCCGGGAGCAACCGGCACACTGCTTGAGCTCGCCCTCGCCTGGGAGCGTGCAAATAAGGGAATGGACAGACGCAAACCCATTGTCCTGATTGGCGACTTCTGGTTGCCGGTTGTTGAAGTTGTCAAGCGAGGGCTTTCCGAGTTATCCACCGAATCCCCATCTGTGCCGGGGTGTTTATTCGGAGATTTCCTGTGGCGTGTAGGGACGCCAGCCGAGGCAGTTCGCCTGCTAAAGAGAGTTTGTTTCATATAGCCGAACTACTCCGAAAATTCAAAATATGAAGCCACCGATTGACACCGATTGACGCCGATTGTTTTTTTATCTGTGTGTATCTGCGTGAATCGGTGGCTAATTTTTTATTGTTTTGGTGAATTCGCTGCGGCGAATCAGGATGACTGTTGTAAAACTTTTTGTCTGCACATCGGGGAAAGTGATTGACTTATAGATTTCATTTCCTAAAATCCTCTTCTTGAATATTTGGTTCAATCGGGAAATCTGAATAATATCTTTATTGGCTTTTTCACAGATTGCCACAGAAAGGTGTAAGTATGAAAGTCCCTTATATTCGACTCCAGGACCAGCATAAGCACCTTATGGATGCCATTATGAGGAGGATTGAGGATGTCTTCCAGACGGGGCGCTTTATTCTTGGACCGGTGGTGGAGAAGTTCGAGGCGAAATTTGCCAGTGCTATGGGTGCCAAACACGCCATCGGTGTTGCATCGGGGACAGACGCCCTTTTGCTCTCACTTCGCCTGCTTGACCCCCAGCCGGAAGATGAGGTCATAGTTCCTGTTTTCACATTTATTTCCACGGCAGAGGCGGTGCTTCGTGTAGGCGCAACACCGGTCTTCGTGGATGTTGACCCGCTCACGGGTCTTATAGACCTTGCGAAGGTGGAGGCGGCTATCACTAAAAACACGCGCGCAATCATACCCGTTCACCTCTACGGCAAAGCGGTGAATATGCTGGGGCTGATGGAAATTGCCCGGAAGCACAATCTTGCCATTATTGAGGATTGTGCACAGGCAACCGGTGCAAGGTTTCACGGGCGCGCACTCGGTGCTTATGGCGCAGCCGGATGCTTCAGCTTTTATCCCACAAAAAACCTCGCCGGTGCGGGTGATGGCGGGATGATTATTACGGATAATGATGAATATGCCGAACGCCTGAGAAAATTCCGTGACCATGGACGCCTGGAGAATTATTACTTCGATGAAATTGGCTATAATAGTCGCCTCGACCCTATACAGGCGGCAGTTCTCCAGATTAAATTGGAGGAGCTGGAGGATTCTAATGCGGAGCGCATCGAGAATGCGCGCTTCTATAACAAATCTTTTGCGGGTGCCAACGCAGTTTTGCCCGAGGTCAGGGAAGATAGTTCCCACGTCTTCAATATCTATACCCTTCAGGTGGCACAGCGCGATGCCCTTGAGATTTACCTGAAGGAAAAGAATATTGGTTGTGCCATTTATTATCCGCTCCCGCTCCATCTCCAACCCTGTTTTGATTTCTTCGACTTCAAGGAGGGAGAGTTTCCCCAGGCAGAGCAGCTCTCCAAACGCGTTATATCACTGCCGGTTTTCCCCGGACTCAAGCGCCGCGAAATCCAGTATGTGGCAAAGACGGTTCTGGATTTCCTGACGGGATGAGGTTCTTCGGTGGTGGGGCACTGTGCACAAAACAGTGAATGATGAATTTTATATGAGGCGTGCGCTGCGTCTTGCGGTGCGTGCAAGAGGCAAGACGGCACCGAACCCGATGGTCGGTGCGGTTGTTGTGCGGGACGGCAGGATTATTTCAGAGGCGTTTCACCGCCGCGCAGGTGAAGACCACGCAGAACGCGCTGCTATCAAAAAAGCCGTAGATACCGCTCGCGGCGCAACTCTATACGTCTCCCTCGAGCCCTGCTGTCATTACGGCAGAACCCCTCCCTGCACCGACGTCATAATAGAATCGGGCATCGCACGGGTTGTTGCTGCGGTGCAAGACCCATCTCCGGAAGTCTCCGGCAAAGGTTTCAAGATTCTGCGCAAAGCCGGTATCAAGGTGAAAACCGGCATTCTCGAAGAAGAAGCCCGCCGCATAAATGAGGCGTTCTTTACTTATTATGAAAAGAATCGCCCATTTGTCACTCTGAAATGGGCAATGTCGCTCGATGGCAGGACGTCTACTGATTCAGGAAATTCTAAATGGATAACGGGTAAGGAGTCAAGGCGCTATGCACATCGTCTGCGCAGCTTCCACGATGCAATAGCCGTTGGTATCGGCACTCTGCTTACCGATGACCCGCGACTGACTGTCCGTCTCCCTAACCACACCGGACATCAGCCGCATTGCATAATAATAGATACAAAACTCCGCACACCTCTCAAGGCGGCTATCCTTAAGGCGCCCCATAAGGTATTTATTGCCTGTGCACCCATAAATAACCACACACTTGCCCGGAGGGCAGAAAGGCTCGAGGATGCGGGGGCGAATATCCTCCCAATCCCCACTGATGAGGGAATGGTCAGCATAAAGGGTTTATTGCAAGAGGTATACAGGGCGGGTCTCCAATCCCTTTTAGTGGAGGGGGGGCGTTACCTGGCGGGGAGTTTTGTAAAGGCGCATCTTGCCGATAAGGCGGTGATATTTATTGCCCCAAGGATTATGGGGGGGATGGGTGCAACCTCGCCACTTTTATTCAATGGTGTGCGGACAGTTGCGGATGCAATCAACCTCAAGGATATCAGTGTTCGGCGCCTCGACACCGATATACTTATCGAAGGATACTTTGAAGAGGGAAAAGGTAAAAGTAAGAGAAATCAAAACGCCTAATTGATTAGCATACACAGGACACACAATTTGCAATTTGCAACCTGCAACTTGCAATTTACACTTTTACCTTTTACCTTTTTACTTTTTACTTCTCTCAATCGGGTGTGGAAAAATGAAACGGATGCTGATGGGAATTGGTGGCGGGACAGGCTCTGGCAAGACCACTGTCGCCAAGGCTGTCCGCCGTGAACTCTCCGGAGAGGAAGTGATTATATTAAGTCAGGATATGTATTACCTGGACCATAGCCACCTGCCTATGGAGAAACGTGAAAAGATTAACTATGACCACCCTGACGCCTTCGACAACACCCTCCTGGTACGGCATCTAACCGACCTGCGCGAGGGACGCGAAATACACCGCCCTATTTATTGCTTCACCACACATACCCGCCAGAATGAGACACTCCTGATAAAACCGGCACAGGTGATTATCCTCGAGGGGATTCTGGTTCTGGCAAATCCCGATGTGAGAAACCTGCTCGACGTGAAGATTTTCGTGGATACAGATGCGGATGTGCGTTTTATTCGCCGCCTCTCGCGTGACATCAAGGAACGCGGGCGCTCCGTGCAATCCGTCATTGACCAGTATCTCCACGTCGTCCGTCTGATGCATATGGAGTTTGTCGAGCCGACCAAACGCTTTGCCGACATTATTGTCCCTGAAGGCGGATTTAATAAGGTCGCCGTTGACTTCATCGTTACAAAGATTCGGAGTATTTTGAATGAACACAAAGACCTCCAACGCAAGCGTCGTTGACCTATCTGTTTTGAACCGGTATCGCCGCTTGACCATTTTGGTTATCGGCGATGTGATGCTGGATAAATATATACTGACGGATGTAAATCGCACATCGCCCGAGGCTCCGGTCGCCATAGCGGCTGTGCGTGGCGAGGATTATGTCCCCGGAGGCGCAGCCAATGTCGCAGCTAACCTTAAAGCAATGGGGGCTAAAGTATTCCTTGCAGGAATTGTAGGCAAAGACAGTAATACCAGTGTGCTGCGGGCGCTCCTCGAGGAGCGTGGAATCAAGACCAATCTCTTTATCACCGATGCGGTGCGCCCCACTACATTAAAAACCCGTATCCTTGCTCAAGGTCAACAGATTTTGCGCATTGACCGTGAGGAAAAAAAACCAATCTGTGAAAGTGTTCAGAAGAGACTTATCGGTGCGATTGAACACAAATCCCCGAAACTCGACGGCGTTATTATATCCGATTATGCAAAGGGAGTTTGCACGCCGGAGTTCATCCGTTCCCTGCTCGAACTGATGCGGCGCAGGAATATCCCCGTCCTGTGCGACCCCAAGGGAATTGATTTCTCAAAATACCGCGGCGTTGAGGCTCTCACTCCGAATCTCAAAGAGACGCAGGATGCCTCCGGGATTCCCATTACGGATGATGTATCTCTTTTGCGTGCCGCACGCAAGATTAGAAGAATCACAGATGCAAAGGCAATAGTCGTCACTCGCGGCAGAGACGGTGTATCACTTTTTGCGGGGAAGAAACCCGCCGTTCACATCCCGGCACACGCAAGGGTGGTGTTTGTCGTAACCGGTGCAGGCGATACGTTCATAAGCCATTTTGCCCTGGCGCGCTTTTCGGGGCTTTCCTATAGCGAGGCGGCGAGGTTCGGCAACTTTGCCAGCGCCATTGTTGTCGCCAAACTCGGCGTTGCGGTTGTGAATCCCGAAGAATTATCTGCCTTCATCAGAGGCGAGACATTCAGTACAAAATTAAAATCGCTCGATGAATTGAGAGCCATCGTGAGGGCACTCAAATCGAGCGGCAAGAGGGTGGTTTTCACAAACGGTTGTTTCGACCTGATTCACATCGGGCATATAAAATTTTTGCAGGCGGCAAGGACACTTGGGGATTGCCTCATTGTGGGAATCAATACAGATGCATCGGTGCGGAAGGTAAAGGGTCCCGGGCGACCGCTCATAAGCGAAAATGAGCGTGCCGATTTGCTTGCAGCACTCCACTGGGTTGATTATGTCGTTTTGTTTGACGAGACGACGCCCGAACCGCTCCTTCAGGCGCTCAAGCCCGACATCCTTGTGAAGGGCAAAAATTTGCGCCCGGAAGAGGTCGTCGGATACAAACTGGTGAAGCGATACGGTGGGCAGATTCACCGCTTACGTTTCTTCTCCAACGTCTCCACTTCCGAGCGCCTTCGCGGTATCCTTGAAAATCTCAAGAATAGAAGATAACAGTGTCCTTAACGTTAGTGAATTTTTGGAACAGTCTTCATGAGGCTTTCGCCTCTCCCAAAAGGATGAAAAATGGTTTATTTAGACATCCGTTGTCGCCCCGAATCCGTTGGAGCTATATTTCATCCGTTGGAAAGTAAATTGTCGGGATAGATTAGGAGTATGGAAAAATGATGAAAAAAACGATTTTTTGACAGGATTAACATAATTTACATGATGATTAACATCCTCTTAATCCGGTCCAATATATTGCATTTCTCATAGAGCGAAACCGTTACGAATTTTTTAATAGTTTAATGTGGGCATTCCGGCAATTGATGAAGCCAATTTGAGCAATTTATGAAGCCCGACCTCTATTGCCCCATTTCACGACGGAGAGAGAATACACATATCCGTGAAATATTTTCAGGTGATTATGCTTCGCCCAATTGGGAGGACTATCTCAGTTCCCCGAAACTTATTTGAACAATTCAGGGCATCTGACCCCATTCCCCCACTTTCTCTCGGATATGAGTTCATCAATCAACCATTGGGCCAGAACATTTTGCTCCAATTCCGGCAACTTAGACGCCTCTTCAAAAGCTTTCTCAAGAAGTTGTGTCATGATTAACCTCCAGTGTTTTTTTCACATGCCTAACCGTCTTGGCATTAGCGGCGGCGCTTGGTGTCGTCTGCTGCATACCCTTGTTGTTTCTTCCCTTCTAATGTTTCCTTGTCAAGATGGGAGGCTTGAGGTTGTGGCACCCCAGATGCTTTCTCCTTCGCGATAATCTTAGCCAGGTTACTGGTTTCGGCTCGGGAAACTTCAGACACTCTCCCACCTTTGACTTCGAATATCTTGTAGTCTCCAGACGCTATGGCCTCGCCACCTTTACTATCTTTTGGGACCATTATAAAACGGGTGGCGAACTCCCCAGGCGCTTTGAGCCAATGGAACACGTTGCCATTCACGATTGCTCCAGGCGGAACCTCGCCGCCAGATCCTGGAGAGTGAAGCGTAGCACCAAGTTCCAATTTCAACCCGCGTTGCTCAAATGACCAATATGGGAACCACGGATGCGTGTTGAGGTTGTCTTCCATAAAAGCCATCATTCGGTTATTGGATTCGCAACGTATAGCTGAGGAACGTATCTCTTCTCTCTTCGCTTGACCACCGAATCCCTTCATACTGCGAAGACCAAGTTGCGAATCCGCTGATGCGGCTCCCGACACGCGCTTGAAGGTACGTTCAACGTCCCTTGAGAGCAATGCGATCTCGGTTCTGATCTTCGCCAACAGAAGTTCTTGGTCATTCTGAACACCGGTACTCCATTCCAAGCATTTCTGTCTCAGCTCCACCAAGCATTCACTGTGATCTTCACAGAGTTTCGCCAAATCCCTCAATGGGATAGCAGGAAACCACGGCACAACCATTTCAAGAGGATGCCGTCCACCTTTACGACTCGTTCGCCGAATTACTGGCTCAGCCGCCGCGACACGGCAGAACATATCTTCTGTATCTTTGTACCCAGGACCAAGGCAACCGACCATCGGTCCTGGAACAAGTAACAATCTCCCCGCCGTCGCTAAATCCCTTGCCTCTTCCATATAGAACTTCACGATGGGGTAAGGAAGATCAAATCTCCCGAGTGGCGGAAGGACCATATTATACGCCCTAGCTCCCTTTTCCCAGTACTCAGGCGGTCGCGGCTTCCATTCCTTTATTGGCTCCTCAAACTTGAACGGGCAAGGTATCGGTAAAATAACTGGCTTTAGTACCCCTTTCCACAGAAGCGTCAGACAGTCGCATATGGGTGATAGCATACGACATGCGAGACGCGCTTCTCGCACTGAGGATATCTCAACGCAGAGGTGGAAAGGTCTATTGGCGGTTTTGGAAAAAGCGCTATGGTTCAAGAGCATTCTCCCGTAATTTGCCTCACCCCACATGGCATACACACCACAAGGCGACGGAGTACCGCCCATCGTGCCATCCCACCAGTCCATTAGAATGCCAATCACCCATTGGTGTGCTTCCTGCAAAGAAGCGGCTCCTTCTGTGCCAGCCCACGCGAGAGGTTTTTTCTCCTTCAGTAGCCTTTGAGTGGTCGCAAACCACTGGATTTTTCCTGTCAATTCATCCCGCTTTCTCTGTGCCCATTCCACGGTTCCCTTGAGTTCATCGTTGCTACCAGCGGCAGATATGAGAGCGTCAAGCTCGACCAGTGCTTCATCATACCGACCGAGACCTTCCAGAATGCGAAGTTTCATCTGGGCCATTTCGAAGCGGAAATCGGCAGGAAGATGAATGTCCCGGAAACTATCAATAGCGTCTCGAAATCTCTCTTGTGCTGTGGCATACTCACAAGCCGCCACATTCTGCTCGCTAATCTCAATCTGGGCTAATCCAACAAGCGGTTTCCGGTCGGATGCGCGTGCGAACTGAAGAGCACGCTCAGCGGCAGCGCGCCCCTCGGATAGATTCCCTTCGTTACGGAGAATCTGTGCGTAACCGATGAGCGCTCTGGCAGCAAGGCCATGACAGGATTTCGACTCAGCAATTGCGGCTACCTGTTCGATAGTTTGACGCGCATCTCTTCTTTTGCGCAGCTGTTGATATGCCCAGCTCTTGGACATGAGTGCTTCAAGAAGAAGTGGCGTGTTGTCAATCGCCCTTGCCGCTTTCTCGCAATCTTCGCTTCTATTCAGAACAGCACGATAAGCACCTGCTTCGGCCAAAGCGCGCTGAGCCTTTGCCAGATAGCTTGCATGAAGTTGAAGGTTTCCTAGTTCACGTGCTTTTGCTGCTGCCTTCTCGAAGAACTTTGAGGCAAGTCGGGGCTTCCGACGCGCCACGTGAATGGCGGCCCTTAGGTCGTAAGCCGCGATGGCGCGCCTCCCGCCAGACTGAAGGTCTCGTCGATATACCGAGTTCAGATGTCGGAGCGCTTTGTCTGCATCACCATCTGCTAAGGCAATCTCCACGAGAAGAGCCTGTCCGTCATATCGGACAAGCGATTTGGCGTTCTTGCCATCTTCCACTGCGGAAAGGGCGCACGTCTCGGCCTCTTTTAGGTTACGCTGAATCAGAGCTACGCGCGCACATACAACAAGGGCAGACGCTCGATAATGTAGATCCCCCGCTTCTTCCGCAATAGTCTGGGAAGTTACCGCCAGTCCATAGGCTGCAGCAGGATTCCTGCTGTCCAGTTTGCACCATGCCGCACCAAGCAATGCGTGACATGCCGGCAGTGGATTTCGCTGTGCAATGGCGATTCTATGCGCGTGTTCATACAGATTGAGGGCTTCGTTATTCGCACCCTTTTCCCACAGCTGACCAGCGGCGGCATTTAACGCTTCTGGATCTTCTTCCGGTTTGAGATTGGCGATTGGTTGTTCATAAATCCCCAAGTGTTGCTCACGAATCCATTGCGCCTCGGGGCGCTCAAGGATTGCGATGAACTCGGAGTATTCGACTACCGTCAGGTTCCAGCCATACTTGCTTCGGATACGATCCTCCCAGTCCTTTTGCTCCTTCCGCGTCACCTTTTTTGGCGTCGCAAATATGAATTGCTGTAGGTCGGACCGTTGCGCAGCGATCTTCTCGGCATCGCTCTTTACTTTGTCCCACTTGTTGGTCAGGGAGCATGCAAGCGACCGAATGACGCCATCCGAGTCTTCTGCAATTACTGTCAGGCCATCTTCCCCCATGTCGGCCTTCTCTGCTGTCGCCATGAGGGAAGGCCATCTCGGATGCAGGCATTGGTAGGCAAGGCGCTGAAAGGCGACGCCGTTCTCCTCTTCGATGAGCGCTTGAAGAGCCAGAAATATCTGTGCCCGAATTAGGTTCATAGCCTCAGTCCAATGCCTACAGTCATCTGCCACTCCGTATGTGCTGTGTCCCCGCGATGCGAGAGTCGTTGATCACGCTTCTTGACAGCCAACTTCTGTTTAGATGGTTTCCAGATAATACCTTTATCTAGCAAATGTGCTGTATAAGATGCGAAAGTCTTCTACGTGTAATCTCATGCATATCAAGCCATTACGCTCACAACCACGCTTAAGCCGTGTCTTATATGGTTTCCGTATAACATGCACTTCAAAACCATGTCAAAGCGTGTCCACCGGATTTCGCACACACCGCCAGCGATTGAGCACATGGTTGTTCGGACATCCTTATGGCAAAGACGTTCTTGCACGGTTCGGATATCATATCCGTCTTCAACCGCTTGTTAGCCGATTCAGATTATGTTCAGAACAATCAGCCTTTTTCTTGGGCTCGGCTCTGCATAGCCATTTTACTAAGATCTTGCACAGATTTTTCCCTCCAGAGATCTTTTTGCCATTTCGTGTAGTCAAAAGGCTCACGCATTATTAGAGATATAAAACGCTCCGCTTGAACTTCACCCAATTTGGCGATGAGAGCTTCTATACCCTTTAATCTAATTTCAGTATCCGTTATCATGTTTCCTCCAGAATTTTGATGAAATCCAATGGATTCATTGCCTTTATTTCGTTAAATTCTGATAACTTTTCCAATATGCTATCATCTGTTGTCAAAAAGTATTCCGCCTTTCCTTCAATTGCACATGTAACATGTAGTGCGTCTTTCGCTTTCAATCCGATGGCTGTCAAATTTTCCGCTTTAGAAGTAAGTTCTTGATTTTCCACTATATCTAATTCAGCAAAACTTTTCCATTTTTGAATGGCATTGCGTCTCTCATCAAAAGGGTTTTGTTTGTTTTCAAAACTCAATATATATGACCATACCAAATTAAGCGAACCATTTCTGATTTTCTCTTGGATATGCAGCTTTGCTTCTGATTCCAATCTAATCCGTACAGGCCGCTGGTCATCAAATGGCCTGTTGAAGGCACAATTATCGAGATAAATCCTCATCTCCAGTTCACATATAGTCTATTGTATATTCGCTATATCTGAGGTGTTCCCCATAAGCTGGACAACTTTTGGGTCATTTTAAGGTAGAGTGGGGAATGCTTCTCAAATCAATTTCAACAGAAAGGAACGGATAGGAGAGACCCCATATTATCCCGCTCCTTCCTGTTGGCTTAACTGGTAATTGCTTCATATCACTTCACACTCTTTTGAGTCAATCGTAAAGTAATTTTTTTCACTCTTTGAAAAATATAGATCTCGTAGTGTCCAGTAGTTCAGAGGTTGACGGGGGCGCTCAACGTTGTAAAAGTTGAGGAGTACCTCAAAGGAAGACAAAGTATTTGCCCAAGCCATATTCCGCACTCGGTATGCATTCATAGTCTTTTAGATAAACGTCCTTATACTTCACTGTTCTCCAGAGGCGTTTGATAAAAATATTGTCATAAACCCGACATACTGGTGAAGGGCAAGAATCTGCGCCCGGAAGAGGTGGTCGGATACAAACTGGTGAAGCGATACGGTGGGCAGGTTCAGCGCTTACCGTTCTTCTCCAGCGTCTCCACCTCCGAGCGCCTTCGGGGTATCCTTGAAAGCCTCAAAAAACAGGATACTACAAATACTCAGTCATCACAGCGTGGCTCACGGTAGCGTTGGGTGTGGCGTGGAGGGCGTCGAGGTTTTGTGATGAGGGGTCTCAAGCCCTCTAATGGAATTTCCACATCAACCTCGCAGGTGCCGTCTTCCAGGTGCCGGGTCTCGACCTTTTTTGCCCCGCGCAACAATGCCTGAAACCGTGTCCGTATCCTATCATTTTGAGTAACGAAGTTGCGCACAGTCGTCCGGGAGGTTATGTGCACGCCCTTGATATTTTCGCCGAGTTGGCGAAGTGCATCGGCATAGGCAGCACGTTCCGCCATCAGTTTACCCTGAGGGGTATCAATAAGGTCAGGCGGGGCAACACCCGCACCTGTTGCCTTTATTAAAAGAGTATACCAGGATTCCTCGGGGGACGGTGTAGGTTCGCTCGGTGTTTCCTCGCCAACGGGATTAGGTACACCGTGTCCCGTGGCGCGGATGATATCGCTCGTATAGGCAAACCTGCGGCGCAATGCCTTCCGAAGAACCGTCACCGGTAATTCCATTTTAACGGTGCAGGTGCCGTCTTCATCCCATTTTGTGCGCGTAACGCGAGCACCGCGCAAGACCGCCCACACACTTGTCCGAATTCGGTCATTGGTGGTGATAAAGTTACGCACGGTGGTTTTTGAATCGAGCCGGATTCCGTAGATTATCTCGGCGAGGTTACGCTGTGCATCATTGATGGCGGCACGTTTTGCCATCAGACGTGCCTGTTGGGGAGTCTTGACTTTAGTTACGTCCCGGGCAATGCCCGTCAAAGCCAGTGCAAGCGATACCAGAAGTATCATTCCGATTGTTCGTTTCCTTTTCATAGTATTTCTCCTCCCGTTTTTTATTTACAGATTTTTTTATGCCGGAAATGCCGTTATTCGGTCCAAATACAATTCTGCATATCTGCCATTAGCGAATAAGGTTGCGAATCTGGTTCATATCAATCCGCATATCAACCTCACAGGTGCCATCGTCATTGTAGCGCACATTCATTATCTTTGCATCGCGGATTATGCCTGCCACGCGGGAGCGGATGTAGTCGTCTCTGGTCATAAAGTTTTCCACCGTGGTGGTAGAGCTGATGGCGACACCCTTTGCCGCCTCTAAGATCTGGCGTTGCGCATCGAGTCTCGCGGCACGCTTCGCCATCAGGCGAGCCTGTCCCGGATTCAGCGCGTCATCACCGACACCTGACCCTGTTACCGTATACCAATCCGGCTGATATAGCGTCGCACAACCGGATAGAACGAACAAGGTCGCCACCAGTAACAGTCCCAACATTCTTCGCAGATTCATTGGTTTACCTCCTTTACGTTTTTGTTCACGAATTTGCATCCTACCGACCTTTGACAGATTGCGTCAATTATTTCCTGCCAGAATTGTGCCATACTCTGCTCCCCGTATAATACGGATATTGCAGGATTGGGGGGGGTCTTTTATGTCTTCTGTCCGCTATATGAACACCGAATAATGTTTTATTCCGGGACACGGCGTATGAAAAACAATACTTGCAGTGGGCTGAGCAGTTTACTTAACTTTTTCTCAATCAAATGATTATTGACGGACATACCACCCAAAAGACATACCACCGAAAAGACGTAACACCAAAAAGACGTAACCCTAAAAAGACGTAACCCTAAAAAGACGTAACTTCGAAGAGACGTGATGCCAAAAAATTTAACAGATGAAGAAAAGACACTCACCCACTTGCTCTTTCCTCTCCTGAAAAAATACTGGAAGGATTTCCAGAAGAGGGTGAAAAAGGTCAAAAGAGATGCAACGCCTGATGCCGTGCATAATCTGCGCGTGACAATCAGGCGTTTGCGCGCCATCGTCAGTCTTTTTTCCGAACTCTTCCCCAGGATAAAGACTAAAAGCTTTAGCAGGGAAATGAAAAAACTGATGCAGCCGTTCGGGAATCTACGCGACCTGCATATCCAGTATGACCTTTTGACTGTGGATTTTTCCAGCCGCCGGACGTTTCTCTCGCCTTATCTGGAGGCACTCTCGGAAAAAATCAAAGTCGGCGAGGATGCACTCGCCAACCACATCAGGGCACTAAAATTCTCCTCCACTGCACAACTTGTAGAAGAAATCCTCTCGCTTAAGAAAATCCGGCTCCCGCACAAGAAAGCCATTCAACGCATCGCAGATACCGGATGCTACTATCCCGTATCTCGTTCAATCTTGCAGAAATATCTGATGAATTGTTTCGCTTACTTGCCCCTTGTGCGAAAAGAGGAAAACGAGCGGGAATTCCACAGATTGCGAGTGGCGGTGAAAAAACTACGATACCTTGCAGAGATACTCCAGCCGCTTCTTGCCGAAGATTTACCCGAAGATGAACTCAATTATTTACAATCCTTGCAGACCGTTATGGGGGAGACGCATGACCGGGATGTGGTGTATAATTCCGTGCAGGAATACTTTGCCGAAACCGACCCGAATGTTCTGAAACGCACCGCATACAGGCGATGGCTTATGCGCATCCGAGCTGTCCGACACAAACTTTACTACAAAGCCATCACCCATTTAAGTCGCCTTGAAGGCTACAATTTCCTCCCCTGATTGACCTGCTATCCGAAGACAGACCAAACACAGGTGAGGAAATCATTGAATTCACCCCAGAACGCACTCGCGGATAGTATCTCTGCCCAACGGTAATGAGCGAATCAAGGACGCTATCCTGTCCAGCCCACTGCGTGCTATGGAGCCGGGAATGCACAGATTATGCGCCCCATCTTTAGCTCCGATGCGGAGGATTTCCTCAGGTGTATCCCCAAGAGTTTTTGAACATTTATATTCCGAAGGCTCTATTGTGATTTTCCCCCCGTTTTCTTTGCATACTTCAATATAAATGTGTAATAGAGCGAACTCTCAAATCTGATCCAACTATTGCTCTGAATCCCAGTTTGCTGCACGACATATCCCCCGCTTTGAATTTCTGATGAATTCCACAAACCACCCGACCTCTTCACAGGGATTCATTGCCTCGATCTCTTTAAGTGCATTTTTAGTATTGAGTCCGCTCCGGTAGAGAATCTTATATGCCTTTTGAATCTGGGAGCGGTGCTCGGGAGGGATTCCGGCACGCCGGAGCCCGACTACATTTACACCACATATCTCTGAACGCCCCACTGCTATACAATAAGGCGGCACATCTTTGCCTATCCCCGTCAAACCGGAAATCATAGCTAGGCGCCCTATGCGGACATATTGGTGGAAAACGGTGTTTCCCGAGAGAAATGCCTTGTCCTCTACCTGAACGTGTCCGCCCAGAAGCGCACCATTGGCTATCACAACTCGATTCCCGATTTTGCAATCGTGTGCCATAAGGAAATTATCATCCCCGATTATGGTGGATTCTCCCTCCTGCCAAGAGCGGTGGATGGTTACATACTCGCGGATGACATTTCTGTCTCCGATACGGGTATATGAGACGCAGGGTTTGTAGCCCTGGTGCTGAGGGACGTGCCCGATGACGGCGCCAATATGAATCTGATTGTCGTGTCCTATTTCTGTGTTACCGCAGATATATGCGTGAGCCATAATCACGGTGCCGGAGGCGATTCTCACAGGTCCTTCAATCACCACATAGGGACCGACCTTAACATCTTCATCTATCCGTGCAGCCGGGTCAACGATTGCGGTGGGATGTTGTTTCATATCATTCTCCCCATAGAGATTCGACACCTGGATGAAACAGTGTGCTAAAAGAATCAATTCCTCATAATTTATGTAAACTGCGGCGTAAAGGATTTTTTCGCATTTCCCGGTATTGAAGGCGCAACAATGCTTACTCTTTTTAAGAGTCTTGTTCACTTCTAACAGAGAATCTCTGGCAGGCAATTCGTGAGGGGATAACTTGGGTATGTTAAAAGTTCATTACCCACGAGGCCGAAGGCGCGCCATCGGTGGGTTGAGCGTCTCTGAAATATCAGACTTTTTCAAATAGGCTGTCGAGGACGCGCAGAACCATATCCTCGGTGATGGGCTGGTTTGTGATGCGGTGTTGGGCAATGATTTGATTGTAGGCGCCTTTCAGGTCTCGAATATTTGTATCTACTTTCTCGGCAATAATGTTGATGATGTCGTCAGTGATCTCAATGTCGGGCATATGGGTGAGTTCTTTTTTGAGGATGGCGGCACGGGTCAGCATTTCGGGTGGCTGTATATCAACAATAATGCCTGCACCAAAACGGGACTTCAGTCGCTTTTCGAGGTGTGCAATGTCCTTTGGGGGACGGTCGCTCGTAATGACTATTTGTTTTTTTGCCTGAAAGAGTATGTTAAACAGGTGGAAGAATTCCTCCTGCGCACGCTCTTTTCCTGCCAGAAACTGAACGTCATCGAGAAGGAAGATGCCTGTATTTTTGTGGCGGGAACGGAAGGCAATAATTGTGTTATTCTGAATTGCATCAATAAGCTGCGTGGTGAACTCCTCGGAATTGGTGTATAGGATTCTCATATCCGGCTGATGCTCTCTGATGTAATTTGCAATAGCGTGGATGAGGTGAGTTTTGCCGAGTCCGACATCACTGCACAAAAACAGTGGGTTATAGTTTTTTGCGGGTGCCTTTGCCACTGACAGTGCCGTGGCGTAAGCGAAATTGTTATGGTCTCCGACTACGAAGCTATCGAAGGTGTATTCATCCACAATAGGCAGTTCGTCCATCCGGGGCAATGCCTCACCGGCTGGCACAGGTGTGGGAGGCCGTGCGGTAAATCTCTGTGCATCGAGCTCTGATGAGAGTTTCATAAACTCCGCCAGTGCCTTTTTTTCATCTCCCATAAGGGCGTAGGTTTCGGCGCGCCGTTTTTTTGCCGGGAGATTGCCCGAATCGTATTCGAGAATCTCCGCAAGGGTGTTGAGTATCTCCTGGTAGGAGGGTATCTGGGCGTATATGTCGCATATACTGAATAGTTCCTTTATTGCTTCCTGGGTCTCTCCCGCCTGGAGATAGGCGCTGGCGAGTGTATTATGGAGCGGGGCATCATTGGGCTTTAAGTCTATTGCCTGTTTGATTGTGGCGGTAGCCTCGCCAGCGTCGCCGGTGTTATTGAAAATCTCATAGAGGCATATATACATCTTCACCGCCTCGTCAATCTGACCGAGGTCTTTGTAAAGGGCAATAATGCGGCGGTGGTTGTCTACATTTAGCTCATCAAACTCGAAGATTTCTTTCAGCGAGTGGATAGCCTGCTCGGCTTCGCCGTTTTTGAGCTGGATATCGGCGAGGGTGTTGATTAGTTCAGTTGCCTTGTCGAAAGTGCCGCGGTTGCGATTGAGGGCAATGAGGCGGCGATAGACCTGTTGGTTTTCCGGGTCAGTGGAGAGCATATTGTAGAATACTTTTTCCGCGTCATCAATACGCTTGCGGGTGAGGTGGAATTCAGCGAGGGACATTGATTGTTTCATTGCCTCGCTTTGCCGCTCGAGCTTTATCAGGGTATCAATAAGGGAAATTCTGAATGCTACATTCTCCGGGTCATAGGAGATGAGTTGCTCGTAGTAATCAGCAATGGTCTTAACCTGCTCACGCTGTGTGTATATCTCAATAAGGCGTTGAATCTGTGAGATGATTTCGGGTGTCTGGCGGGTTTTTTTGTAGAGTTCGAGGAGGTGGAGGTTTAAGGGGAGTTCATCGGGGTCAGATTCGAGCAATTTTTTATAGAGTTTTATGGCGAGGTCGGGCTGACGGCGCGTAGTATATTGGTCGGACAGAATCCGGGCTTCCTTATATGCGGCTTGCTTCCTTGCGAGTTTCAATAGTAAAAAGACAAAGCGTTTGCGTGCCTCTACATTGGCGTTATCTTTTTTCAGGATAGCTTCGTAGCATTCTTCTTCCTTTGTGAGGTTTTCGTTACGGTCATAGATGTCGGCGAGTCGGAAATACAGTTGTGTTGCCTGATTGCGGCGATTTGTGCTTTCATAGACATTGATGAGTTTTTCGTGGGCGGAGATGTTTTCGGGGCGAAACTTGAGTATCTCATTGCATATCCCGATTACCTTATTGAAAGCCTCTTTTTCGAGGTAGAGGTTTCCGAGTTTCTCATAGGTCTCGACCTGTTCGTTTTCGTAGCCGAGTTTTTCATATATGCCAGCGAGCTGGTTTAGTGTATTTATGTCGTCGGGCTGGATGGTGAGGATTTTCTGAAGAACCCTTTCGGCTTCTTCGAGGTTGTCTTCTTCGAGCAGGATGCCAACGAGTTTCTTGAAGTGGTGAAGTGCCTTGCGATTGTCACCGATAGCCATAAAGGTATCGGCGAGAGAGAAGGTGGCTTTACGGTCATCGGGGTTTATGTCGAGGCAGCGCATCAGTTGTGTGGCTGCCTGGTCGAGTTTATTTTTCTGACGCAGGACTTCGTATGCGTGGAAGTATTCATCTCTCGCCTCGTTGAGACGTTTGAGGCGTGCGAGGAGGTCGGCGAGGCGGATTATGAGGGCATCTGCGTCCGGTTTGAGTGTAAGGGCGGAGCGAATTTTCTCCAGCACCCGCTCATTATCCATTTTGCTGGCGTAAAAATCAATGAGGTTCAGTGTCTTTGTAAATGCCTCCTCCTTATTTTGTGCCTCTATATAAAGGTCAATCTGCTCCTGCCTGAAGGATGCCTCGTCGGGGAGTAGATTTATCAACTTATCATACGTGGCGACTGTGGCTTTAAGGTCATTATGGGAGTGTTGAATCTCAATTATTTGTCTGTATGCCTCAACGGCGCGTGGAGTCTCTGCCTTTTTGTAATAGATGGATGCAAGCCGCGAAAGCGCCTCGATAGAATCCGGCTTTTCGGCGAGGATTGCGTTGAGGGGATTCAGGGCGTCATCGAACCGCCCTGCACCCTCGTGGATATCAATGAGGCGGAGCTGAAGCGATTCCGCCTCCTGGCGCTTCCCCTGGTCGATATAGACGGCGATGAGTTTTTCAAGGATTCCGGGGTTATCGGGGGCGGCGGAGATGAGTGAACGCAATGCCTCGACAGCATCTCCGAGGGCATGCTGGGCGAGGATTTCATCAATGATGCGCAGGCACTCCTCGATGCGTTCATAGTTAAGACCAACCTCGAGAGCGAGCTGGATATAGGTCTTTCGGATGTCATTTCGCGTATCGTCCAGTTCGAGGATATATTTATAGCATTCGAGTGTCTTTTCATACTCTTTAGCGGTCTTGAAATTTTCCGCCCGCTTTATTGTTTCCTGAATTGCATCTTCGGCGCGGTTGGAAGCCACCAGGACTTGGATGATGTGGGGGTAGACGTCAATGATGTCGAGACCGAGGTTTTCAATCTTGTGATAGATTTCGAGGGCTTTGTCGAAGTCACCCTGAACCTCGTAAAGGTCGGCGAGGTTCATATATTCGCCCAGAGCGGAGTTGTAATCCTCTTTGCCGAGGTAACATTCCACCATCGCCGAATGTGCCTCGGTGGACTCGGGCTCTTTCTCCACCAGTTGGGTGCAATAATTTAGCGCCTCATCGAATCCCCTTGCGGCGAGCAGGAGATTCACTACATAAGAAATCTCCTTGCGAATCAAATCCTCGCGTTTCTGTGTGGTGTAGATTTCCAGAAGACCCTTGTGGGCGGATAGATTATTGGGCTGGATTTCCACAATCTTGGCAAACCCCTTCTCCGCCTCGTCCATAACACCCAGCTCCAGGTAATTCTCTGCCACCTCCACTGTCTTATCTATAAATTCCTGGGTGGTGGGGAGCTCGACCGGGAGTTCCAGATCCTTGACGACCAGACCCACTCCCTCGTCATAATCAGCACCCTTCGTGAGTGCATACAGGCTTATGAGGTCTCCGCCTTTGTGTCCGGGACATAAGCTGTAGGAACAACGAAAAGTCTTCTCCTTGCTGTTAATGACGAGAGTACGGAATACCTGCTCTTTGTGTATGGGGCAAAAACACTTTACCGTACCCCCCATCTCCTGTATGGTATCGGTCCGGTAGTTTATGGCATTCAGGATAGTGGGGACATCTATGTGGTCAAGGACTTCCTTGATGATTTTCTCTGGATAGATACTCATTGGGAAAGATTTACCGCTTTGGCTTCTAACAGAATTATCTGACCTGAATTGTCAGTTGCAGTATATGAGAATTCCTCATCCTTTCAGGAGTTTTGCCGCAGTGAATCATAAAGACTGTTTTGGCAATAACCGGGGAGTTTCTAAAATTCTGCCTTATATACTTTAGAATATGTTAACATCTGCATAATCCATTGCGATGTCAAGGGATTTTACAGAATGAGTGAGCGCACCGATGGATATGCGGGGTACGCCTGTTCGGGCATACGTCGCAACATTTTTGAGTGTAACTCCACCCGAGACCTCCACCTGGCATTCTGCCGGAACAATTTCAAGTGCTCGCTTTACATTCCCTGGAGACATATTGTCAAGTAGAAGAATGTCAATGGGGAATCGGGAAGCGATTCTGACTTCGGGAACCGTCCGAGCC
The DNA here is from genome assembly GCA_964526215.1 of uncultured Candidatus Sumerlaeota bacterium. Taxonomy (GTDB): domain Bacteria; phylum Sumerlaeota; class Sumerlaeia; order MWCT01; family MWCT01; genus CAZGKP01. The sequence continues at coordinate 10,161 of CAZGKP010000008.1, read as the reverse complement.
TCCACTATCACGGGGCGAGGAATCTGCCTCCTTGTGAAGAGGCGCTCAAGAGTAGCGCGCATTCCGCCGCAGGCGTCAATATGATTGTCCTTTACAAAACAAGCACCCGCAAGGTCAAGGCGATGATTATGCCCGCCCCCCACACGGACGGCGTATTTCTCCACTTCACGCCACAGGGGAGTTGTTTTTCGCGTGTCATAAATCCGGGTGCCGAAGGGGCTTACCTTCTCCACAAATGCCTTTGTGAGTGTGGCTATCCCGGAGAGGTGGCAAAGGAGATTCAGTGCAACACGCTCGGCGGAAAACAGGGCACGAAGCGAACCTTTTATAATGGCAATCACATCTCCGGGGGCGAGGTGTGCGCCGTCTGCGAGTCCGGCTCCAAATCGCGTATTCTTATGGGTGAGGGAAAAACAGCGTTCTGCAACCTCAATCCCGCACAGAATCCCACTTGAGTGCGAAATCAGATGTGCCTGTCCGGTTCGCCTCGGCGGAATCAATAACCTTGTAGTGACATCACCCCCGCCAATATCTTCGTGCAAAGCCTCGCGCAATCTTTTATCTATAACGCTGTTCATCATTCCCTTCATAATATCTTGATACCTCGCCATTTCGGCGTATAAACGAACTTAAGAGGCTAACGGATAAACGTCGAATCCGCCTGTGGCGGGAACATCCAACTTTGAACCTTGAACAAACTCAACGGGCTGACGGACAAACGGACTCAACGAACCTCACAGATATTCCTCAAGGTTGCGTTTCTTCAATTCAGCCACCAGTTTCTTCAGCTCCGGTGCAAGGTGCTTGGGACATACCAGAATTGCATCCTTATCCACAACAATCAGTGTATCTTTAAGCCCGAAGGCGGCAACAAGCTGACCATCTTTCCCTCCAACATTATATATTAGTGTATCGGTTGTGTCACATACCGCCCCCTGCCCTATAACCAGATTACCATCTTTATCCTTCTGAAGGCAGCGCTCGATGGCATTCCAGGTGCCAAGGTCATCCCATACAAAATCTGCCCGGAGGACATAGACGTTGTCTGCTTTTTCCATCAACGCATAGTCAATTGAAACATTCGGTAACCTCTCAAAGACACGGCGGAGTGCGGTTTTCTCCTCCGGGGTGCCGATCGCATCACGATAAATCCTCATACCCTCCATTGTCTCCGGCAGGAACTTTTCGAGGTTCGCCCGCAGCACAGAATTCTTCCAGAAAAACATACCGCTGTTCCAGTAAAAGTTCCCTGCGGATAAAAATCTCTTTGCAGTTTCTATATCAGGTTTTTCACGAAAGCGCGATGCACGAAAGACCACACCATTCGGTTCATCCCTGACCATCTCGCCCACCTCAATATACCCGAAGCCAGTTTCGGGGCGTGTCGGCTGAATTCCGAGTGTTACCAGACTTTTGGTGTCCTCGGCAAACCGACAGGCAGCGTCAATATTTTTCAGGAAGGTATCCGTGTCGCGGATGATGTGATCTGCCGTCAGGACAGCCATCGTCGGGTTTGAGAAGCGGGCAGACGTAACTACCTCCGTTAGGGCGAGACAGGCTGCGGTATTTCTACCAATCGGTTCGCAAATGATATTTGCCTCGGGAAAGTCGGGGATTTGTTGAAGAATAAGGTTTTTAAGGCGTTCATTTGTAACGATGAATTGTCTCTGGGGCGGGATTATGGGAGAGATGCGCCGAAGTGCTTCCTCAAGCAGGGTTTGTTCCCCCACTATCCGCAAGAGTTGCTTGGGTCTATCCTTACGGCTATAGGGCCAGAAGCGTTCACCCACGCCCCCTGCCATAATTACGCCAATTCGCATAACGCTGCCCTGAAAATTTACTTTTTAGACAGGATAACACGGATTGACACGGATGGCTTTTATCCGCGGAATACGTGCAATCCTGTCTGAAGCATGTTCTTCATTCTTTTGAGAAATTCGTCGTAGCGAATTACGCCCCTACTTTCCCCGGAATTTTAACTTAATGAGGTCCCAGAACATCTTTGCAGAATCCTTGAGCGGGCCGACTCTCGATTGCGGCGAATCTATCCAGCGCACCGGCACTTCTTTCATCTTGAAACCGAGACGTCTGGCTAAAACCAGAACCTCAACGTCAAAGCAGAAACCCTTCATCCGTTGTCTGGGGAAGATTGCCTGTGCCGCTTCTTTTGTAAAGAGCTTAAAACCACACTGCGTATCCTTGACTCCCGGCAGGTGCAACATCCTGACCAGAAGATTAAAAGTCCGCCCCATCATCTCGCGATACCAGGGTTGTCTCACCAGTAGTCTGGACTCCTTTAGTGCCCGCGAACCAAATGTCACGTCATACCCCTGGGGAATCGGTGCTAACAGGGCATCCAGCTCCTCGATGGGAGTTGATAGGTCGGCATCGGAGAATAGTCGCAAGCGCCCCTGTGCAGCCAGCATCCCTCGCTGGATAGACGCACCTTTGCCCATATTCCTCTCATTGATAAGGATACGATGCGGGACACCCTTTAATACTTCTTTTGCGATTGGAATAGTTTTATCCTTGCACCCATCGTCGACAATCAAGATTTCCCAGACATAATTCTTAAGGCGCAAAAAATCCACTATTTTCTTTAGCGTATTGCCGATGCGCCTCTCTTCATTAAAGACGGGGATGACTATGGAAAGGTAAGGCTCTGCCCTCACAGATTCATCGTTTTGAGTTATGGTGTTCCCTTTTTTCATAGACAATACTTAACGTTTATGAGAGTTTATGCCAGTGTTAATTTATGATGCAGAGCCGTAATAAAAACAATGTCTGCAAAGAGAAAAAAGAAAAAGACAATCGTGCCAAAACCCAGAATACCACTGCCCCAAAAACCACCAAAGGTGGAAGGGGACGAAAGGAAAGAGAAGAGCCGCAAAATATGCCGCAAGAAGATTTTGCCTGATGCCACTGATGACGTCGCCTGAATTCCTGCCCGCCTTGGCGGGTATAAATCACCTAATCTACAAACTTATATTTGATAAGTGTCCACAGAGAAACGAAGCCGTCTTTCCAGTAGAGTTTTTTCCCCTCTGCACGCCCACGGGGGTAATACGTAATCGGTATTTCTAAAATATCATAGCCCTTTTTTATGAGTTTTACGGTGAGCTCCACAGTGAAGGCGAAGTCATTATTGTGAATGGTTATATCTTGAATGGCTTCGCGGCGAAATACCTGATAACAGGTTTCTACATCGGTGAGATGTGTTCCGTAAAGGAGATTCACGCCCCAGTTAATAATTTTGTTCCCCCAGTATTGCAGGAAGCGCATCCGGGGTCTGGGATTGTTCTTAAATCGTGAGCCGAAGACGACGGTTGCCTCACCGGAAACAATAGGGGTGATGAGGCTGGGATAGTCGGTGGGGTCGAGTTCGAGGTCGGCATCCTGGAAAATCACGATGTCGCCCGTGGCGAGGCGAAGCCCGTCCTTGAGGGCACTTCCGCGTCCACTCTTTTTCGGCTGATATAGGACGAGGGTATCGGGTGCTTTCTCCTGTAATTTTAGTAGCGCTTTTGTACCGTCCACAGAGTTGCCGTCAACTACAATAATCTCCTTATCTATATTAACGCGGCGTACCTTTTCCAGGAGGATATCTATCGTTCTACGCTCATTATATACCGGAACGATGACGGATAATTTCATTGGAGCACCTTTATCAAAGTTTCCATAATTGTGTCAATGTCGGGTTTTGTAAGTCGGGTATGCAGTGGAAGTGTCAGTTCGCGGGCGGCGTATTCCTCGGTCAGGGGCAGTCCCCGTCCCGCACGCGGATATTTTTTTCTGTAGAACGACATTGTGTGTATGGGGCGATAGTGGTGCGAGGTCTGTATACCGGCTTTTGCGAGGGCTGATGCGGCGCGCATCCGTGTCTTTGCATCCCTTAACAGGATTGGCAAAATGTGGTAAGAAGGCTTGCCCCATCTTTCGGGTATGAGGAAAGGAAATGTAGCCGCATCAATTTTCTCAAGGTACTTATGGGCATATTTGAAAAGGGAGGCGCGCTTTCGATTCATCCGGCGTAATTTCTTCAGCTGGGCAAGGGCGAGTGCTGCCGTTATCTCTGTCGGGCGATAATTGAGTCCCGGTTCATTCACATCATAAAGGGAAGCCGTCTCTGCCTTCTCTTCGATATAGCGTTCCCAGGTCTGACGCGTGAGACCGTGGCTCCGCAGGAGTTTTATCCTTTCAATAAATGCCTTATTGGAAGAGACAATTACACCGCCCTCACCGGTCGCCATATTTTTGTTGGAAAAGAAGCTGAAACAACCCACATCGCCTATTGTGCCGAGGGGACGCCCCTGGCTGTCGTATGCACCTGCGGCGTGGGCGGCATCTTCAACAATGTACAGGGGGCGTTTCTCTCCTGCCTTTTTGCGCCTCTGACGTTCCCTTTTTACAATCTGCAAAATCCCGGTCATCCCTGCCGAAAAACCCGCATAATGAACCGGTATAATCACCCGTGTGCGGGGGGAGATTTTTTTTCTCACCTCATCGGGCGAGAGCGTCGGAATAGTGATACCCTCAATATCTGCAAAGACACACCTTGCCCCGCATTCGATAACCACATTGGCGGTTGCCACAAACGTAAGCGAGGGCAGAATAACTTCATCGCCTCTGCCCGTGCCGAGTACACGGAGTGCAAGGTGAAGCGCACCGGTGCCGCTCGAGACAAGCGCACAATTGATGCCGCCCAGTAATTTCGTAAACTTCTCCTCAAAGAGCGCCGTGCGCGGACCCATTGTGAGCCAGCGCTCCTTCAATACACCAAGAACGGCACGCTCCTCTTCCACGCCGTATTCCATATCCGAGACAAAATACCTGAAACTCATTACATACCTCAATCGAAATAGCAAAAGAGAGTAAAAGTGTCCGGTGGGGGAGTGCAACCAAAATTTAGAAACAATTTAGCGGCTGGTTCATCGGGGCATTACTTTTCGCTTCAACCTGGCTGCCAGTCGGACGAGACGTGAACCGCTGAGTGTTTCGAGTCTGGATTTGAGGATGTGTTCCCGCTGTCGCGCCCGCGCAAGGTCGCGCTCCAGCTTACGCATACGCCCGATTGTGTTGATTTCCTTTGCAAGTTGGTGAAAGTCGTCGTAGAAATTCTGGAATTCTTCTACCGACATAGTTTCGCATAAATAAGGGTCGCGGTGCATATCGAGGTGGTCCAGGTCAACGATGAAGCGACTCCAATCCATATCTTCCGAGACTATGCCGCGCCTCTTTGCATATTCCCAGACCCTTGTGCCCGGGACCGGTTGAAGGGGTCCCATAGAGCAGCGGTCGAGGTGTTCTTTGTTTCGCTCAACAAATGTGCGGGTTTCCTCCATCTGTTGCCTTGTTTCCTTCGGAGAGCCGATAATGAAGTTTCCGCCAATAGATATTTCCCGCTCCGCAAGGATGTCAATTGCACGCTGATTCTTTTCCGGCGTAACATTTTTCTTGTTCAGATAATTTAGCACTGATTGAGTGTTTGCCTCAAAACCAAAGTCAATGTATTTAAAGTTCAGTTCAGCGAAGAGGTCGGCGGTGGATTCATCTAAAAGGTCAGAGCGCGCATAGGAGCGGAAGACGATGCCTTCGTGGAGACGGCGCTGGCGGATGAGCCTGCAAATCTTCTTAAATCGCGGGATGTGCCCGATAAAGAGGTCATCGAAGAAGAAGATTTCTTCAGGGTCGTAACGCCTGCGGAGAAACTCGATCTCCCGCGCCACATATTCCGGTGAGAAATAACGAACTTTTTTCCACTGAACGGGTGCGGCGCAAAATGTGCAATCATAAGGGCAACCGCGGGACGTAATCAGGTGAACCTGCTCTTTGTAAGGCACCGCCCAGTGCTCGCCGAGGAGGTCGCGGTCGGGGTAGGGGAGGGAATCCATATCCGAGATGAGGTCGCGACGTTTGTTAACAACGACGCCTTTTTCGCTATGGAAACAGATACCCGGTATAGTACCCAATTCGGCGGCAGTCGGGATGTGGTCATTGTAGAGTTTAACCAGTTCGACCGCTGTGAGTTCGCCTTCGCTTGTGACGCCCACATCAAAGCAGTCCGGGAGCGTATGCGGGAGTGCCGTTATGTGTGTGCCGCCAATCCAGACAGGTATGCCGAGTTCTTCCTTAATGTGAGAGGCGAGGTTTAAGGCGTCGTTAAAATTTTCAGTTGCGGAGGAGATGCCGACAATATCGGGTCTCCAATCAATGAGGTCTTGTGGCTTGCGGAAGAAAGCCATCTCACAGAACCAGCAGAGTTTTTTGACATAAGCAGCAATATAGCCCAGCCCCAGTGGCGGCATAGAGACCTGATAGGGGCGACCGGGTTCATTTGTGCGATAAAGGGCAAGCTTCATAAGTATCTATGTTTTTTTCAAGACTTCGCTTGAAAGAAGAAGTTAAAAATTAAAAGGCAAAAGGCAAAATTATTGTCTGCCGCGGTGGATTAATTTCAAATTGTCAGTTGTCAGTTTTAGATTTTATCTTAAAGTGGCAACGGATTAATATTATTCGCGTTCATTAGCGTAATTAGCGGATAATTTTCTATCCTTTCTACGTTTTTTTGCCAGCCTCCGGCGGACACTGGGGCGGTAGCGTTCTTCCTCACTGAAAATGCAGCCGCAGTAGGTTTGCATATAAAGCCCCAGCGATTTTGCCTCTTCGTGCGCCGCATAGAATTCCGGTCGCCAGTCCTGATAGAGAAAACGTATATTATACTGTCTCGCCGCCGCCTCGCCTGCCTCTCTGATTATTGTATGGCTCTGGTATGGGCTTACGGAGAGCGTTGTGCTGAAGGCGTCAAAGCCCTTCTGTGTGGCAAGGCGTGCAGTTTCCCCCAGTCTGACGTCATAGCAAATGCGGCAGCGGGGCGCATCTCCTCTATCTAGATATTTGCGCAGCATAAATTCAAGGTCATAATTTTCATCAATGATTGCCGGAATATGATTTGCGGCGATGTATTCCCTGAATGCTCCAAGGCGTCTGCGGAACTCACGATACGGCTGGATGTTAGGGTTATAGAAAAATGCCACGACCTCATATCCACGGGCAACGAGTGAGTGATACGGCGCAATCAGGCACGGCGCACAACAGGTGTGAAGCAGGATTTTCATCGGGGGACGTCTGGTAACCCAAAAACGTTTGAATTTATGCATACGGGAGAAATGGTGAGTGTTTCAACCGAAAAGTATTTTTTTCAAGAGCTTATGGAGGGTGTATCTCCCGAATTCGGGAGATGTCCTCGTTTCTTTGACAAGGGTTTGAGATGCGAGGTCAATATGGAACGTAATTTCTTTCCATTACACAATGGGTTTGTCAAAGATGGCATATAGGCGCCCGTGTCAACAAAAAGTGAAGGGTAGCAAAAGAAAAATTGCATTTTTTCCAAAAAAATGTTGACAAAGAGGAGATGGTTGTTCGATAAATTAAATTCGTGAAGTTCAGTGAGGGATGGGAAAAACAGAGAAATTTGAAAATGGGAGGAGGTGGCCTGCTGGGTGATGATATTGTTTAGAGATTTGTTTTTCCCCAAAGAGGGTTTTATCACCCTCAATGCTTTGCGACATTCATAATGTGTCGCACAAAAAATCTTTTATAGAGAAAAGGAGAATCCAGATGAAAAGAATTATTTGTGTAATCTTTATTATGGTGATTGCCAGTATCGGTCTCTCTCAAACCTTCACGATGGTTAAAAACGATGCAATTAGTGGGAAAAGTGGACTTGGCATTGGATTTGATACCTCAAATCAAAAGGTAATCCGCTCCTCTTTCGGTAATCCGCCGGTGATTGATTATTTGCACAAAGACACACTGGTAGTGGAAGGAACCCTTGCCACAGGGTCAGCGACCTATGGAACACTTGCCGGTTTTGGTATGGGGGTTGGACCAGATGGTTCAGTTGTTATCCTCGACCATATCGAGTCGCCAGAACCGGATAATGGCTTGATTCGCTGGACCGGCATATCGGATACGAATCCCGGTCTCTGCACGGCGGCTCCCTCCGTTCCCTTTCCAAGATATATCACGATTCTTGGAACGGGAACCGACCAGGTTTTCATTTGCGCGGGGGCAATTTCCGGTGTTAACATCGGTCCCCCAATCAATGTTCTTACCACCTCAGACGGCAATACCTGGTCCATTGCATATTCAGTAGGCGATCAGACTTTGACTCCACCTGAGTATGGTGGTCAGAGAGGTTCCGCAGCTTATGTTGGTAACGGAACGAATGAATTCCCCCAGTATATTTTTGGCTGTGATGCTTATTATGCCTACTCGGGAGAAGGGATTCACTATCATGAAAGAGTTGGAGTTACTTATGTTTACCGGGGCGATATGAATCCCACCTCAACGGATAGTAATCCTGCCATTCTCAGTATAGCAATAGACCCGGGCATTGCACCCACTGAGTCAGCAGATGGTGAAGTGCCTGTTTTGATTGCCCTGGGACACCACGACAGTGCAGACCACAAAACCGCTCTTTATATGTTCAATTTGCAGACAAAGCAGGAAATTACGGTTTTACCTTTTACGCCCGCCAGCGCAGAGATTGGGTGGTATGGCGCGATCGGCCTCGATACCGAAAATAACAGAGTCTATTTCAGCATGAGAAATGGGGGTGATTCGACCCTTGGCTACGCAGACTATACCGTGCCGGTCTGGCATTTCGTGACTGCTGCCTCCAACTGGACCCTGTATGAATAATCACCCGGAAAGCTAACTCACGGGAAGGGATGAGTTCTCAGCCCTTCTTTTTTTGCTTTTTGAGGCAGTGGATTTTCCCCCTTCCCCGTTGAACCGGAAGTTCGGATCCCTCTCTGGATTCGCAAGCAGCTCTTGTTTATACTTGTCTTTTTACGCAGCTCTTATCCACGAAGATAGAGGTCCAATAGAGCAAAGTTACTCATCCTGAAGGGGGACTATTTTGCCCGAACAGCACACTCGCCTCCTGAAATACCGTTTCCCCCAGAAAAAGGTTGACAAAATGCAGCCTATCCATCTATGAAATCTTAATGTTAAGTGTGTATGGGTAGGAATAACTGAGAAATTTATATAAATGAAAGGAGGTGAACTATTTCTCTCATTTCACATTTTAACTAAAATTCTCAAATCCATAAGGAGGTTATCGTTATGAAGAAGGTTTGTTTGTTTTTGGTTCTTGTTTTATCCATTGTTTGCCTGAGTGTTTACGCACAGGAAACGGTTATTGACAGTTTTGACACCATTCCCGGAACCGCAGGATGGTGGACAACTATGAACTCGGGTTCGTCCGGGCAGAACATAAATGTGGCAGATGGTGGCTCATTGGCTGCAAGCGACCAACACGTTACTGAGGGAAGCGGCTCGGGGCATATCACCCTGAACTGGGATAAACCAGATGTTGATCCTGGCACATCCGCCTGGCCGGGTACCGAGCCCATTTGGGGTTGCCGATGGTATGCTCCCAGTGGCTCATCTCTTGGAAATATCCCCATTGGTGATACAATCAAGATAGACGTTTACAATGACACCGGAGATGCAATTCAGTTTTCCTTATTGGTCCGAGACCAGTCTGGAGCCGGGGATCTGGTGAATGGACCCTACGTCACCTTGAATTCAGGCACCAATACCTATGAATTCGTTCCTGAAACTCAAGGTGCAATCTGGATTGCAGCGGGAGATGGTGTCGTGAATGGAACTGCCGTGACTATCAATGCAATGCTCTTTTATTCGGATGATGAACCTGCGAATGGAACCAATCATTTTTATGTGGATAATTTAAGACGCGTGGGAGCTCAAACCGATACCACTCCTCCTGATGCGCCTCTGCTCAAAGCCGTTAAACTGAAAGAAGGCACCTCGAACCAAGTGGAAATCTCCTGGTTTGCCAACACGGAATCAGACCTTGACGGATACCGGCTTTACAAAGCCAATTCCATTGATTTGAGCTCCAACAGCATCGGTTGGGAAACCTCTCCTATTCAAAACGAGTCAACTTTATCTAAATTGGTTGTCTCCACGACAGTTTCTATTGATCCTTCCTCGACAGTTACCCTGTTTCGCTTATCAGCTGTGGATAATGCCACGCCTAACAAGAATGAAAGCCTCGTGGGTCTTCCCCTCGCCGTGAAATTAACCGGCACCACTGATGCCCCGCAGGTGCTTTGTGTGATTGACCTGCAA
>CAZGKP010000007.1:0-33037 GCA_964526215.1 uncultured Candidatus Sumerlaeota bacterium | reverse complement strand
GACACATAATCAGCGAGAATCCACGTAATCCGTTGACCCGGATGCTTGCATCCACTGACCCGGATGCTTGCATCCACATCATCCGTGTGCTATTTTATTCAGGATGTAGTTTCAGAAATTTCTGAGCCTCTATAGAAGTCTGCTTTTAGTAGCTTTGCCAAGGTGCACCCGTCCCGCCCCGAAAATGACAATTCTCCACAGGCGAATGTTCCATATGTTCAGATATAGGCATTGGGGTTGCTGGGTTATCGGGTCATCAGGTTACAATTGGTGGGGATATGGAAATTGAGAGGCATAAATTAAGAAGCACTCCCGGATTACGCATCCCGCCACGGCGCGTTTTTCAACATTGCCGCTCACTTACTCCACGTTCAACACCCGATGACCCATCGCCCAACAACCCACTCTCACGGCATCGCATCGGGCGGATAGAGGAAGACATTGACCTCATCCAGCTTCAGGGCAGCGGCGGGATTGTCCTGGTCGCTCAAGTTTATGTAGTCAAAGGAGAGCCGTAGCGGGACGTCCTTTACGGGGTTTCCGTCTTTGTCCGTGGGCGAGAAATAGAACAGGTCATAGGCGCGATTAGAGGTTGTGGGCGACGCCTCACCGCCGCCTTCGCTAACAATCTTTTTACCCACTCCGGACTGGTTATCCATAGCGTTTATGCGCAGGCGAAGAGTTGGAACCTTATCCTGTTCGGTATCGGAATCCCTGCGGACTATGAACTCGGCACGATAGAGGCGCATATCTTCCCCGAGGGTGATGTCATTAATCGGATTGCACCAGAACCCGAAAGTGTTGGAATCAGTGCCCGTTATCCAGAGCGTGCCATAATAATAGTCACCGGTGGGAGGTGTGAAGACCTCGGGAACGGAGTTGAATGTCCAGCCCTCTTCATCAGTATCAAAGGCATTGTGGCGGATGCGTAACGGGTCAGGCAGGAGGTTTAAGGGTCTGCGGGCAATTACGAGGTTATCGAGATAGACTTTGCCCTGAGCGGCATCATCGGGAGCCATATTGATGAGGTCGAAAGCGAAACCGAGATTCTCCCCGGCATCGTTGTTCGGGAAGAAATAAAGGTCATAATTGCGGGACTGTGTGTCGGGGGCAAAGGCACCGTTACCGTCGCTCGTGATGCACAGGGAATCATACTGCTGACCGGCATTGTCGTAAGCGCGAAGGCGCATTGCAGGGGTTTTAGAGAAATCTGCCTGGTCGGAATGTATTGTCCAGCGGGCGCGATATAGATTATACTTAACTATTGGCACCACCCCTGCGCCGCTGTCCCAGAAGCCGAAACAATTGGTATTATTGGCAGCCTGGAGGTATATGCTTCCGTTTTCCCAACCCGAAACAGGCGACGTAAAGGTGTCCACGTCCCCGCTAAATTGCCATCCCTCATCGCCCTCATCAAACGTTACCTCACTCTCACGGATAGGTTGCGTATTGATACTGAACACATCCTCAAAACGGTAACGATACACTATTCCATAAACGGGTAAATCTGCAGGATTTTCAGGGTCTGGCGGGTCAGGGTCTGGCAGGGTATAACCAAGATAGACCACATAATCCGGGTCAGGGCAGAAATTATCATACACTTCAGGCTTAACATAGATACTGCTTATGCGGAAATCGATCTCTGAACCGTCGTAGGCATCAGGCACAAAGAACTCAAAATCCCTGTCGGGGGTCTTTGATGAATGGGGATATAAAGGTGCAGGGCATCGAACGAAAGCCCTGAGAAACTCCTCAATCGTGGTGGGAGTGGTAACATCATCAAGTATCATAGCGATTTGCGGCAACTCGACATCTGAGGGATTGTAAATTGTAACAGGCATTTCTATGGTTTCGCCCGCTTCCACTATGCCATTATCATTTCCCTGACTTATCCCCTCATTGTCATCATCAATACCGTATCTGACGACCTTGACAGGACCCATATTGAAAGCTTTTAGGGGGATTGTTGTCAGCCACTGGTATCCATCGGTATCAATCAGGAGGCAATAGAGCGTAAAGTCGTAACCATCCGGCGCAAAGGGGAGATTTTTCCTTGTATAAAACGTAACCCCACCACGCGTAGTCCATCCACCGGGCACATTGTTGAGAATGTATTTGGGGTCTCTCGTAACCTCTATAAAGGGGTCAGGTGAATAGAGAATCAATGAAAGGCTTCGCGCCTCTATACTTCCCTTGTTTCTGATGGATACAAACATAGCGATATCTTCATCGCGGTCAATCTGTCCGTTCAAATTTCCCTCACTGCCCGACTTGCTGGTGTCAAAGGTGCTAATACCAAACCTCCAGCCCAGGTCAGGACAGCTATTGGGTAAAGGTCCCCCGTTTGCACGGGTTCTGAGGTCGATCCACAACTCTCTAAAAGGACATCTCGAAGTATCATAAGAGGTCTTGATAAGGGGATAAACCGGCGGGATGTTACAATCAAGGTCAAGAGGTGATAAATCCACTAATACATTGCTCACCTCCGGGCAGGCATCCTGAACCCAGATATTATGGCGTGTATGCTCGAACTCCCCGGGGATACTGAAACTCACCTTGATACTATTAGTAGAATTAATCTCGGTTGGTAAATATGACCTTGCGTTACTGCGGATATGGATTGTTATGGAATGAACACCCGGTGCGAAACCGCTCCGGTCAAGCGTAATCTCTACACGAGTGGTCTTACCGAGGGCGATGCCCGAGGCTGGGAAGATACCCAGAGCCGCGTTGTCGGCGTAAAGCGACCAATAGATAGGCTCACTATTGTCCTGATTTGTTATCTCCAGCGTAGTCTCATTGAGATTATTTCCCATATCAAAAGAAGCATTGGTGAAAGCGAGGACATCGTTTCCCCGAACATCTTCGTTGGCGGCTGTCCAGACCTTATTGGAATCTTTCAGCCGTGCATCGTTAGAAATCACCCGCACAAAATATTCATATCTTATATGTGGTTGCACCGGAGCATTTGTATAAGCACGCGCTTCGGGCAGAAGCGGATACTGGAGAATACAAATGTTGTTTTTCCCCTCCTCTCGCCGATATATATAGTAGCCTAAAATATCCGTTGGATTCTTTTGATTCCACTGGAGAGAAATGCTGTTATCACCAGCAACCACCTTAAGATTCGGGGCAAAAAGGGCTGCTCGCCCTTCCGTCTCAACCTGAAATCGGCGGAATACAGGCAGGGAGACTAGCTTCTCGGAGTTTCGCACCTGGACTATAAATGTATATTCTCCGGCAGGCAGTTCATACTGACGGATTGAACCTTGTGTCCAGGGGGTCCATTCCTCATCATACCCTACCAGCTGTGTGCGGAACTCGGCGTTGCTGATAGGTATGGATGCAGTGAAGTGGAAGGTAACGGTTTGTATTGTAACTTCTCCCTCTTCGGGACCCAGGACGATGTAGGTGGCAGGTCTGTCCGGGAGGGAGATTTTGCCGCTATCCCATATAGCCATTGCCCGTGCAGGCTTCCGCATAGATATATCCTCGGATACGGTAAGGACATCGCCGTCGGAGACCCAGAGCTGATGTTTGGACTCATCGGTATAGTAGTTGCTAAAAGTAATACCAAAGTCGGGAGCGAAAATCCCCGTGTTCACGCCGGTTTCACGCACCAGCATCCCAAACCCGTTCGGGTCGGTGGTAGACGTAACCTGCACCCAGAAGGTATCGGTCGTGTTTGCGTCCTTATTAAGGTCGTCATCGTATATGATGACTTGCGCCCTTTCTTTTTTGCCGACGTATATATCTTTGTCCAATTTTATGACCACAGGGCTTCGTGCCCAGCGAACAGTGGCAGTAACGGGACTGCTGCCGAATATGTCCCGATATGTAACTATGAGCTTGTCGCCGTCCGATACCTTAATTTGAACCTTTTCCTCATCACTCATCTCCAGGGTGAAAGTCACAAGATTGCCACCTTTTTCAAATGTAAAGACGCCACTATCCGGCTCGGTCTCCTTCAAGGTCACAATGATTCCATCGGGGTCGCTCGTGCTGGTGAGTGACGTAGAGATGGTTTCACGAACATTCGAGTTGATATTTGCATCCTGGTCGTTCACCGTTATTATGCCGGAATCGTGAGTGCCGATGTAAATCGGCTTATCAAAGGATATTCCTTTCTTGTAAAAGAACCAGGTGTCATTGCGATAATCGGTTGAGTCGGTTATGCCGCCGAAGGAGATAGCCCGCTTATGCCTACTATCGTAAACCAATTCGTGGGCGCTGCGTTCCTTTGGAGATACGCGGGTGGAAATCTGCGTCCAGTCGTTGCCGTCGAATGCCCAGACATCATTTGTGCGTGCGCCCTCCTCAAATCCGCCGAAAAGCAGTATCTGCCCGTTGTCCGAGTCATAGACCATTTTGTGATAAACACGCGGGCTGGGGGCGTGGGCAGTATCAATTTTTGTCCACGTGCCTGGTGTGTAAACCCAGGTCTCGTTCTTGCGATGATTAACTATGTCTGCACCGCCGAATAGAACCAATTTTCCCCGCGAGGTGTCGAAAGCCGTTGCATGTCCGTAGAGGGGTCCGGGTCCCTCGGAATACCCAATCTCGCTCCAGGTGCCGTTTTGATAACTCCACATATCCGCTAAGTGATTATCATTTTCATCAAGTCCCCCATATATGATGAGGCGTCTGGAGATGTCATCATAGGCGGCGGCGTGGGAATGACGCGCAGGCGGGTCGGGGGAATCAGGGGAGGTGCTCGAAATATCTGTCCATTTACCATTTGCATATTTCCATACATCGCCAAAAACAATGTCTCCCGATATACCACCAAAAAGAATGGAACCTTTTTCTGCCACGCCGTAGGTAAATGTGTGAAAATAGCGGGCAGGGGGAACCTGGGTAGTGAATATCTCCGCCCAGTCGTTACGCCGAAGTTCCCAGGTGTCTCCCAGCGGTCCAGAGGAATTATATCCCCCGAACAGGATGGGACGATTGGCATCCGCGTCATAGGTCATACCGAAGGCTGCGCGGGCAGGCGGATTCACCCCGGGATGAATCTCGCACCAGTTATATTGCGCACTGACAGGGGAGGCTAAAAGCATAATCAAGATTGCACATAGACTACACCAAAGAGAAATTTTTCCCGATTGCATAAGCTTTATCCACCTTAAAAACTTTATGTAAGGAGAATGAGGTAAATCCCCCTTCCCCACAATGAACAAAAACAATTACCGTTTACTTACCTCACCGCATAAAGTCAATACAAAAAAATTCATAATGCTGCACGGTGGTATTTAAGGTGAACGATTATAAGGTATAATTAAATTCAACAGGGCGCGCCCGGCAGGGCTCGAACCTGCAACCTACGGATTCGAAGTCCGGCGCTCTATCCAATTGAGCTACGGGCGCATACATTATCTGGGAAACCAATTTTTATGATTCACCGCGGTGTCTAAGAAATCTTTTTCCTGCATAATATCACTCAATCTCGTCAATTCACTATATTGAGCACCAACCTATGTCAAGGCGAATTGGCGGAATGAAATTGCGGGCTAAATTTCATCGGTCACATCCCAGTTGAGTTTCTTATAAATCCAGAGCCCCAACGAAAAAGTAACAACGGTTATGGCGGCGGCAGTCCCGACGGTGCGCCATGCAGGCGCCCTGTTCGCAAAAAGAATCGCTCGATATATCTCGACAAAATAAAGTAGCGGATTCAGCGCAAATAATCCCCTTAACCTGTGCGGCACAACACTTAATGGATACACAATCGGCGTGAACCAGAACCATAGCTGCGAGGCTATATTCACAAGCTGCCCTATATCCCGGAAAAAGACATTCAACACGCTAAAAGCCAGTCCCAGCCCCAGACAGAATATCTGTTGCATCGCCAGAACGCCGTAAAGTAAAAGCATCCGAGGAAACGAAATCTCCACAATATGCTTCCCGGCAAAGTGCAGTATCGAGAGGAAAAACATAAAAATAGTAAAACTGATGAGGAAATTGATGGAACTTGTAAAAAGGGCGGAGATATGCAGAATCTCCTTGGGAAATGAAACCTTTTTAATCAGGTTGCCGTGTTCAAAAAAAAGATTTGTCGAACGCAAAAGTAACTCCATAAACATCCCCCACGGAATAATCGCCGCGCATAGATAAATACTGTATCCGAAGCTCGATGGGACCCCGGGGAGTTTCGCACGCATCACCTGTGAGAAAATCACCACATAAATTACAATCATTACAAGCGGATGAAGGACGTTCCACGTAATGCCGAGGATGGAGCCTGCGAACCGCGCCTTGAAGTCGCGATAGACAAAGTCCCTGATAAGACTCCTGTTCTGGAGGATGTTTCGTATCATACAAACCTGATTCATAATTGTAATTCACAATCGTAACTGTAATTCACAAGCGTAATTGTAATTCACAAGCGTAATTGTGACTCACAATCGTGACCGCCCCCGTTTCTGGGATTACGATTACGCGTAAAGATACGAGTACGCGTAGAAATACGATTACGCGTAAGAGTAAGATTACGAGTACGAGTAAGATTATGATTAAGGGTAGGATTGCGGGCACGATTAAGATAACGGGAGATGTCTTTGTAACAGAAATCTGCATCGTATGCAAAATTGGCATTGCCTTACTCGCCGAGGTCTTTCAGCCATTTCCGGACCTCGCTTGCTCTCTTGCCGCCCAGTTTCAGATATGCCTCGTAATGCTGACGTGCCTTCTTGGGCTGATTGACGTAGTCCTGATAAATAATTCCAAGGTTGAGGTGTGCGGCGGCGAATCTCGGATTTTTTTCGAGGGCTGACTGAAAATAATCGGCGGCACGCCCATAATGTTTCTGCCGCAGTTCAACCACGCCCAGATTATTGAGTGCCGCAACATAATCGGGTGATAGCGTGAGTGCCTGATTGTATCTTGCAACGGCGTCTTTAAGGAGTCCGAGATTCAGGTATAGATTCCCCCACTTTAGGAAGAACCGGGCACTGTCGGCAAAGTTCTGTTGCGCGCGCCTGAATATCTCCTCGGCTCGTTCCTTGCGACCGGTCAACCGGTATAAGTCCGCCATTTCACAAAGAGCGGCAAGCGAGGTGGGATTTGCCTTCAACGCATCGGAATATTCCAGTATCGCAGTGTTGTATAGTTTATGTTTGCGGTAATGACGTGCCTTATCCAGATGAAATGCAAAACTATCGAGGCTTTTTTTCTTGCGGTCTATATAGCGCTTGAGCTGGTTTTCTTCCTCGACCGCCGCCCGCGATTCACCATAAAGTCGGGGGAAAAGCACTTTTTTTATCTCATCTCGAGGCGGCAAGGATACGCCCTTATGCAAAACCGGCTTCTTTTCCTTGCGGGTGGGAAAGGGAAAAATAGGGGCGGGGCGCTCTTTGGTCCTCGTTTCATTACCGGATGAGCTATGTGAAGCCGCCTTAACCGGAGTAACAGCGGGTGGTGGCGGTGCGGCTTTCGCAGCAGGGACTTGGGCGGAGGCAATCCGTTGCCGGTGCAATTTTGCGCGGGCAAGCTCAATTTTCGCCAGACCATAATCGGGGGCAAGCTGGAGGGCTTTCTGTAAATACTCGATGGCGCGCTCGGGTTCATTCAGAGACAGATAACAATGTCCGAGGTGATAATATACCGCAGGTCTCGGTGAGAGTTCGGCAGCTTTGAGAAATTCATTTATGGCTAATAGATATTCGCCCTTTTCCTCAAGGAATTCACCATATCCCAGGTGGTCTATTGCCTCTCGACGTAGTTCTTCAGGCACCTCCCATTTACTCGAGGAGCACCTGACAATTGGAAAGATTAGTAAGCCAGCCAATACCAACCGGCAGGTAAGGGGTATTGAGGAGTGGATAATTTTCATTCGCTTAATTTCCCCGCAGAAACTATCTGGAATTTGAAAAAGTCCACAAAACAGGTTAGGACGAATATTTTACCCCGCAAATAGAACACGTCCGGATACGCCCAAAACGACTTTATCAGTATAGAAAGTTCTTATCAATGCACTTGCCATTCACAAAATGAAATGTCCGACGGGTGGTTCCAAAAAGGGTGTTGTAGCAAAAGTTTTCACGTTCTATATCAGGACCAATCTGATAAACGAGGGCATCATCGGGAAAACCATAAAGGATAAGGACGCGCTCCCTATCGGTGAGCGGACCCTCATAGATAAGATTACGGCGCACGAACTGAAACAGCTCTCCCTCTTCCCAGTAGACCCACTCCTTTACGTAATTACCCTTTCGGGATAGATATGTGCGGCTGATGTAGTCCGGGGGACCGTATTCATTCTTGATAACCCTCTGGTCGGTAGACAGTAAAAAATGCGGACCCGTGCCGTCATTTCTTTTGTATGCCTTTTTACTCCAGCGGACCTTAAAGTCCCGTATAATGTGGCGAGGAATGCGCTTTGACATCAGCGGTTGACCCTGTGCATCATATTCGAGGAACAGGGGTTTTGAGTTCATTGCGCAGCCCCCGAAAAATACAAACAGGAGCGCCCACGACACCACCGAAATAAGCCGGGTCTTTATAGTCATTATTGCCCCCCCTTTTTTTTGAAGGATGAAAAAAACAAAGGAAATATGTTTTTTGCTTGCCGACCGGAATCCGCCAACAAAATCCTCTTTGAGAACCGAAAAAATGTGTTATATCTTTTCCCTTTTACATTTAGATATCATCTGCATAAAATAAGACCTATCGGGTGTCAACAGATTTACGCAAATTCAAAAACTTCGTCAGCGTAGTTATCCGAAGAAGTAACCTTCACAAACAACCTCCGGTTTCCACCATATACTTTTTCAACTTGACCTCAAATGCACCTGCGGGATATTTTCCCCGCTGTTATTTGTGCAACGACCATAAGGCAAACGGTGGCACATTAATGCCCGAACCGCGATGTTCCGACCGTAAGGCAAGGCAGACGGTTCTATGATACAGACTCAAAAAAGAAAAAACGCAAAAGTTGAGACCTTAAGAAAAGGGAGGTAAACTATGGGTGCAAAGAATATTCTTATGCTCGTGGGGGATTTCGTCGAGGACTATGAGGCGATGGTTCCCTTCCAGATGCTGATAATGGTGGGGCATACTGTTCATACCGTCTGCCCCGGCAAGAAGGCTGGCGAAACTGTCCGCACCGCCGTCCATGACTTTGAGGGAGACCAGACATACAGCGAGAAGCGGGGACACAACTTCGCTATCAATGCCACCTTTGAAGAGGTCAATCCCCAGGATTATGATGCACTGGTGATTCCGGGAGGGCGTGCACCTGAATACATCCGCCTCGATGAAAAAGTGCTGGACATTGTTCGTCACTTCGCAAAAGCCAACAAACCCATCGCCTCTATCTGTCACGGGCAACAGGTGCTTATTGCAGCCGGCGTTGTGGAGGGCAAACTCTGCACCGCTTACCCCGCTGTCAAGCCTGATTTGGTTCGGGCAGGCGCAAAGTGGGGAGAGGTGAACGAAACCTTCTCCAATGCCTATGTGGACGGGAACATTGTAACGGCGGCAGCCTGGCCCGGTCATCCCGAGTGGATGCGCAAGTTCCTGGACCTGCTGGGCAGCAGGGTCGAGCCATAGCTACAGTCTGTTTCTATCAGCCGCCCTCCTTCCGGGGCGTTTGTAAGTTTGCCACATCCCTAACTTTCCCGGCATTTCGCAAGAAATACACAGTCTTTCTTGTTGGGGAAAAGGAGATCCGGCGATTCAGCCGCCCTCGATGCCGAGCTCCTTTAATTTTCGCTGGAGGGTGCGGCGACTGATGCCTAAAATCTCCGCCGACTTCGTCCTGTTCCCATCAGCCTCCATCAGCGTCTGCTGAATGTATTTCTTCTCCACCACATCGAGGGTCTGACCGATTGGGGCGCTGAACAGAGAGGCAGCTTCTTTCCGGTCTGCCGGGCGCACGTAGTCGGGTAAAGCATCTACATCTATCTCATCCTTTTGCCAAAAAACCACAATGCTCTCAATGCAGTTTCTGAGTTCGCGGATATTTCCGGGCCAATGATAGGAAGTAAGGGAAGCCATCGCCTTTCTGGTGATGCTGGTAACGGTTTTATCGTTTTCCTTTGCGAATTCATCAACGAATGTCTTGACGAGTAGAGGTATATCGGCGCGGCGGTTTCTGAGAGGCGGCATCTCAAATGTAATAACTTTCAGGCGGTAAAAGAGGTCTTCCCTGAAATGCCCTTCTTCGACCTCCTCGGCGAGATTTTTATTCGTGGCGCAAATCACGCGAATATCTACCGTGATAGGCTTAACGCCTCCCACACGCATAAATTCCTTTGTCTCCAACACGCGGAGGAGTTTCACCTGCACCGATGGCGGGATTTCGGATACCTCGTCTAAGAAAACCGTGCCGCCATCCGCCAGCTCAAACAATCCCGCCTTGCGTGCAATTGCGCCCGTAAATGCGCCCTTTTCGTGCCCGAAGAGCTCGCTCTCTAAAAGGGTCTCCGGGAGTGCGGCGCAATGAATAGGGATAAAGGGTTTTTTTGCGCGGGGACTATTGTAATGTATGGCGCGGGCTAAAAGGTCTTTGCCAGTTCCGCTCTCACCCTGAACGAGGACAGTCGCCTTGCTTTTGGCAATCAGGCGCGCCTTCTCAAAGATACGTTGCATCTCTGCCGTCTCGCCAATTACCCCCTCGAAGCCGTATTTCTTATCAATCTGCGTGTGGAGATAGATGTTTTCCTTGCGGAGGCGCTGGTGCTCAAAAGCCTTTTCCACCTGGAGGCGGAGCTCCTTTATGTTCACCGGTTTGGTAATGTAATCGGAGGCTCCTGCCTTAAGAGCCTCAACGGCGGATTCTATTGTGCCGAATGCCGTCAGGATAATTACAGCGACAGGTGGCGACAGACTGGTGCAGAAAGAGAGCACCTGCATCCCGTCAACCTCCGGCATCTTAAGGTCGCAGATGACGACATCTACATCATTTTCCTTGAGCATATTGATGGCTGTCTTGCCGCCAAGGGCAGTGAGGACCTCACAATCGGTGCGAGAAAACCCCGCCGCAATGCTCTTCAGGTTCTCCTCCTGGTCATCCACAATCAAAAGCCGCATAGACATAAAGAAACACCCTATATTTTAGCAATGTTAAGCTATATTTCGCAATCCTTCAATCAGGAGATTACACATAGATCGCAGAGAAAGTACGTTGTTTGGAGTACGCAAGTAAACTACCGTACTCCATCTGCCTTAGTATGATGGAAGATATGGTGATTCAAAAAACGACTTCTTACATAAGCGTCATAAAGGATTTTCATAAGTTATCTTCTGCCAGGAGGGGAATAAAGCCCATCTGTTCGAAATGTCGGTCGCCCGTAAGAGCCTCGGTCAGTCCATAATCCTTCATTACGACAAAGGAAATGCAGTCTGTAAGAGACCATTCCTTGTCCATCCGGGCGGTATATAATTCAACGCCTTTCTCAAACAACGCCTGTGATGGGGGGATAAAGGTAGTATCAGAATCAGAGCGTAAACTATTCAGAATCCGTATAAAATTGCGGCGGTGCAAGAGACCCGATAGACCATTTGCAAGTTCGGTAAGCACCCAGGCAGTCGTAACAATCGGGACATCCAGAGTTTTTGAAAATTCTAATGCCCTCAGATGAGCATCATCCTTTTCATTTATGAGGGCAAAATAATAAAAGGTATCGGCAAAGACTCGCCTCATTTTTTCGATGTCCCATAGATATAATGGTCATGGTTTTCCGCCATATCTTCCGGGAGATTGGAACATATGCCGATAATATCTTTATATCTTTGTGCAAGCGTCATTTGCTGCTCGGAATGCACCGGCTCGATGCGCAACTCCGTTCCGTCCGGCAGGTCTATCGGTTCATCAAGCATCACGGCGCCATTTCTGATGTGTCCTCGATAAGACATTTCTCATTCCCCCTCTCACAGAATCATTCATACGAAATTGAAATTTATCATATTAGAACCCGACAAACCATAGCAATAGTAAAATAATCTTCGAGGTATCCTTTGCTCTTTGTTCTTCATACTTTATTTACTCCCCATTCATCATTTCGGCTTGCCTGACCAGCCTCACTTCAGCACCTTTTCCCAACCGGTCTTGCTTAAGCGGATGTAAATCCCCGTGCCTCCTAATAGACCGAGCAAAATCAAAAGAACGCCTCTCGCTAAACTACCTAAAAGTATATTCCCCATCCCGAAGAGGAAACTGTAAACCGTTACGGTGCCTAAAAACCAGCAATAGATATTACCCCCCAGTCTCTTATCGGGTATGACGTCTGGCGCCAACTTTCGCACCGGCGCCCACAAACGCCCACCCGGTCTTACTTTGCGGTAAAAGTCTATCAGACGCTCCTCCTTTACCGGCTCGGTCAGATACGTTACTAATAACCACACCAGCATTGTCGAGACCGCTGTTATGATTATGCGGTGATAGTCCGCCAGTTCTATCGGGTTCAGCAAAAAGAGAATCAGTACAATAGTCATCACGGCGATGGTCACAATCGTTGTTACATTTATGGCGCGCTTTAGTTTGAGGAAATATTGCCCCAGAACAAGCGCAATGATTATCATCGTGACGTATGTGGCAATAGTTATACCGAAGATAAATACATAATCAGGTGGCCAGGCGAATGCGTATATCAGAAAAAGCGCAATGGCAAGCGATGCCACCATTGATGAGATTTCGCTCCAGGCATTTATGCGCCACCAATACCAGCGCAAAAGGAAAACCATCCCCGTGCCTGCGCCGATTGTGAGCATCAGCTTCCACGCACCCGCAACTGACGTTATCCAGAAAGATACAACCGTGCCAAGAAAAAGTATGATGAGCGTTGTGATACGCGAGGCGCGTGTGTAATGCCTTTGCGTGGCATCTGGACGGATGAAACGCTTGTAAAAATCATTCACCACATAAGAAGACCCCCAGTTAATTTGTGTTGAGATTGTTGACATAAATGCGGCGAAGAACGCCACTAACAGTAGCCCGCGCATTCCCGCTGGCAGAACCGTAGCCATAACGCGCGGGAAACCCGCATCGGCATCTGCCCCCGGTGCAGCCAGCCCAGGAAACATAACCACCGCCGCCAGCGCAACCAATATCCATGGCCAGGGACGCAACGCATAATGCGCAATCGTGAACCAGAGAGTCGCTAAAAGCGAATGCTTTTCGTCCTTGCAGCTCGCCATTCGCTGAACAACATAACCACCGCCTCCCGGCTCCGCTCCCGGGTACCACGACGCCCACCACGTAACGCCGATGAAGACAAAAAACGCCGCCACCGGCATCAAGGGCTTCTCCTTGAAGAAATTCGGAATGAAGCTCAACATATCATTATTCTGACCGTATGTTTTTGCAAGACCAGCTTTCAGTCCCTCCATTCCGCCAACCGCTCCGACCGCAAGGATAGCCAGCACAATGCACCCCGCCATCGCGACCCAGAACATAATGAAATCGGTGATAGAAACTCCCCATAGACCCGATACCGCACTGAAAAGCCCCGTGATACCTAAAAGTAAGAGGAGCATCGAAACGTTTGCGACATTTGTAGTCGTCCAGGCGGTTCCGAGTGAGTGATTGAGCCAGTTAGTCAGAGCCAGAATCTTCGGCGCAAGTGCAGGGATTTCCTCCGGTCGCAGCGTAACGTTGAGCACTTTAACCATCGCATTGCATACCCAGCCAACTATGAGGCAATTCATAAGTATGGCGAGGTAGAGGGCACGAAAACCCCGCAAAAAAGAAGCCTCCGGTCCACTATAGCGAAGTTCAACAAGCTCAACATCGGTGATAACGCGAGAGCGCCGCCACAGACGCGCATATAAAAACACCGTGAGCATCCCGCCCACGGCATACGCCCACCAGACCCAATTTCCGGCGATGCCGTTCTTTATCACCAGACCCGTTACGGCGAGCGGCGTATCGGCGGCGAAAGTGGTAGCGACCATCGAGGTGCCAGCGATCCACCACGGCAGTGCGCGCCCGGAGATAAAGAACTCCTCCATACTTTTCCCCGCGCGTCTACCAAAGAGTAAACCAATTCCGAGTATCAAGACCAGATACCCAACAATCACGCCAATATCGAGTCGAGTCAGAACCATTGCAGAAGTCTCACTCCCCATTTCCCCCTCCTTTCAGATAGGTGTATATCCTCATTCTATCATCATTCTTCACTTTAGACAGGTTCACCCACCTGAGGCTGCTCTCCGCTGCGTTTCGAAAATCTGCAATCCGAATTCCCCAATTTGATCCGCCTTATGCGGACGCTTCATCCTTCGCCCTTTGCCCTTAAAAAAAGCCGCCCGCCAGAGACGTGCCAACCGCGATGAGTTGTTAAGGCTTTGGTATTCCAAGGTCTTTACAAATTTTCTTTGACAGGTTCTGATCAATTTCTCGATGGCGAGGAATAGTAGACACTTTCTTTTCTCTCCTGTTGACGTAGACCGTGTGATTTCCACCTTCACGCAAGAACTCACACCCATGACTTTCCACATGACGAATAAGATCTATTCGCTTCATACGGTAATGGTTCCCAATGGCTGTCTTATTATGTCTTTCCCGGAAATATCCTCTTCGGCAAGTTGACGATTAGCTTCAATAACCAACTGAATCGCCTCAATCAAGTTTGCCCTGGTCTCCTCCAGTGTCGCTCCCTGTGTATTAGCGCCGGGAAGTTCTTCTACATACCCGATGTATCCTTGAGGAGATTTTTGGAATACTGCAGTAAGTTTTTCGTACATAATGTTCCCTCCTTTATCTTGCCCTAACTATTGTTTTTATATCCAGGAAGATCCTGGACTGTGTTTATGTCACACCCTTCGGCAAGAATGTAAGAAAAAGAATTATCCTGCTTGTCCTTTGTATCCCTGTTAATTTCATCTAACAAAGATGAACAGGAATACCTGGCATTAAGCCTTATACCGATTATAATGAATTTCTGTTAGTGGCTGATTTTCTTTCCTATAAAAGTTATAGTGAATGTTATGTTTAGATAGTCAGCGCGTCAAGGGATAAACCATCAAATTTGCGGATTCTTACTATGTCATTAAAAAAATTGGGGAGTGAGGTTGATGATTGCTTACCTTACTCCCCTTTATATGTGATGTATGAAAAGAGAGCTTTTTACGGCACGAATGTCAGCGGCACGTCGGACTTGAATGTTTCGCTATATGTGAATTTGCCTGCAATGATGGTTTGGTTTTTTATTTTCCCTGTTTTATTATTAGGGCTATGAGGTCGGCGACGTCGGTTTTGCCATCTCGATTTATGTCCCCGATGGCGAGATTTCATCAACATACGGAAACAATAAGATGGGAAACGAAAAAAATCTAACTTGGGTTATTTTGGGGGATTGCCCCCTCTTGTCCCCAGAACAAAACCTTGATAAACCTCAAGACTTTGAAAAAACTACCCGCCCCACGCCGTCCACTGCAACGATTTGTTGGCCGCCTCGGAGACGTCTTAAGATACTTGAAGCACGGAGGTCTCTACCTTACGAGGAACATCAATGACTACAAACCATTCTGCTGGGTAAAGATAGTCTTCACCACTCTCATCCACAATGCGGATGTCCCCCTCTTGAGCGGCGTCTTCGTCGGTCAAGACTCGGTAAATCTTGTGCAGCTCGAGTGAAGCTGGATACTCGCTGTTGTTGATACAGACAGCGAACTTCGGCTCATTTTCATTTACGCTTTTCATAGTCCTAATTCAGGTAACGCTTGCGCTTAATTTCCTTCTTACCTATGCTATGAGCTTCATACCAATGAAGTTCTGCTTTGCGAACTCGTCCGCTACGCAATCGGATTAACGCAACACCCTTCATTTTACGCCATCGTCCTTGGCCGTAAAGCCTGTGTAGCCGAACAATATCGTGTATAGATTTTCCTGTTGCGATTGTTTCGATCCGGGTAATTTCTCCTATTATCTCAAAGCTCATAGCGATGGGGGTCAGACGCCCTAGTTATGTCAGTTAACAAGCCTCCGAAGTTCATTTATCAAGTCATTCAGTTTCTTATTTTCCTTCACCGTCTCAAGATGGTACGTTATTGCGCTTCTACCATTAAGACCAATATACTCCGCCAATTGTTTGTGGGTCCACGGAATGTTTTCAAGAATCAGAACTATCAGGACCTTACGGGCAACAGCGCCTTTTCCCTTCAATCTCCGGCCGGTTTTCATCATTTCAACCGATATACCGAAATGACCTGCTACTGTTCTTATAATTTCATCGGCTTTCTTTTGCTCTTTTTCTCGCACATATTCACCCCTTTTATTGCGGGCTTGACTCGCTCTTCCCTCACCTTTCTCATATTGTGCAATCCTTTTCCCCATTCTTTTCACAAACGCCTTGCCCCCTATGTAGCGTTGCTCGATTATAACGGGCGTGGTGTTTTCAGTAAGTCCCTTTATGACAAACCTCACGTATTTCTTCCGGCTCCCTTTGAACCATGTGAGGATTTCTCCCGTAGTCAGGAAAGAAGGCTCTCCTCCATGAGCATAATATTGCAGGCTGGATCCCTTATATTCAACGGGATCGACAGATTTCTTTATTACGTACGGGTTCAGATGTATGTATCGGGATACATAGAGGAAGTAATTAGCCTTATCCACTACATGACTTTTGAATCGTCCCTGGAAGAGGTGACCGTGTCGACGGTGACGGCGATTGAAACAAACGGTGTATGCCGTTAGGAGCCTTCTCATCAACTCGGAAAGACCGGCACGCTCCCGACTTTCTATAAGGAGATGGAAATGATTCGTCATTAAGCACCAAGCATGGACCCGGAAAGATAAGAGATCAAGGTATTTCCCCAAGTAGTAAAGGAATTTTTCCTTGTCTTTTTTATCACTGAAGGCCACGTCACCCGAATTTGTCCTGGAATGAACGTGATAGAGACAGTAAGGGAGATCAATTCTTTTCGGACGAGCCATAGATAATACCTACATCTCATATAAATTCACCGTCAACACAATTTTAACTGACATAACTAGGGCGTCTGACCCCCAACACTTATTTTTCACTTTAGACAGGTTCATCCGCCTGAGGCTAATCTCAGCTGCGCTTTGACAATCCGCACTGAATATGTAGGGCGGTTATGCCCAACGCGCTTGAAATCAAGACCGGGATGTGACGGATTTCCCTTCCACAATTTGTAGTTTTTCCTGGCAAGCCGACGCACACGTTCGGGCAACTTGCGAAAGCAGATTATAAAATCCCCTGTGAGATAAGGTTTCACAATTCATCGAATCCCATTTCCATCGTCTTGCCATTTTCGTGTTCCCGAAGGGCTTTTTCCGCCAATTGGTCAAGCAGGTTTTGAGATTCGGCAAGCGTCTTATCCCAACGGCTTTCCCATTCAATCTCTTCCAACAGCTGGCTGGCAAGTTCATCCTGAATGTTTTCAGGAAGCGTCATAGCTTTCCTGAAGACTTCTTTCAATAACACAGACATAGAAAATCATTCCTTTCTCGCCGGATAAATCAAAACACATAAAACCTATAACAGTTGAGCATCCAATAAGGCAACAATAATTCGAAAACAATGTCCGCAGTCCATTGTCAGTAGCAAAAGACAACGAACCACGGACAATACTCAATCCCCTTGCACTTCGCCATTAAAAAGCGCCAGTAGTTATCAGCACACGGAAACAATAAGATGGAAAACGAAACAAATCTAACTTGGGTTATTTTGGGGGGGGGGATTGACTCCTCTTGTCCTTAGTGAGCATTGCCATATGGTTATTTTTCGCGTTATGAAACAGCTTCCAATCAATCATCGATTATGTGAAACCCTTCCATATCGGTATCCGATAACAATCGTATCTTCCCATTACAACCATACCGACCACACACACAACCTACATCTCTGCAAGGCAAGCAATATAAAGTTGAGCATATGCTGCAAATAGTACCCACATAAAACTCCCGGGATTTTTTATAGGAACTCTCCTTATCTACGAGAGAAGAAATCATGACACGCAGACCCTTAAGAGGTTTACCATATTTTTGTGGATCTATGGCAAAAATATTTCTCCTGCACCACTTAAGTTCTCCCATTTCCTTGGCGCAGGTGGGTGGACTAAAGTGGGGAGCATCGATCTTTGCATAATGGAGAATCTCAATGCTTGTGTCGGATATCCCAAAGTCTACCAATATTGATCTGGCAGTCTCATAATCGGAAAGCAAGCCAATCAAGACATCAACGGATCGCGGGTCTCGCAGACCGGCCATGACAACAGCGGCTTGTAGTTTTGTAAGAGAATTGCCTTTCAGCGCGTCCAGCAAAGTATTGTCCACCCGGGGGGATTCGCTGTCGATGCGCTCATTTGGCCTCAAGACACAAAGTGCATCTTTCGCTGCTTCTGCGAGTGTTCCAGAAGAGCTCTTAAAGAGACTATAGAGCGCGTCGTAGGCGCCTAAGTCACCTAGTTTTCCTAACGCCGTAGCCGCCTGTTCGCATACATCATAGTTTCTATCATTAAGCAATTTGATGAGTGATTTGCTTGCGTGTTTATCTCCGAGCTCTCCAAGCGCCCCGGACGCCTGTTCTCTCACGTCCTCCTTCTCGTCCTGTAAAGCCCTAAGCAGGGGTTCAACGGCACGACCATCGCCTAGCTTGCCTAGCGCCCAGGTGGCTGCTCTTTGAGTATCAGATTTTGCCTCTAGGGCTTTTATGAGGGGATTTACGGCGCGGGTATCCCTTATCTTTCCTAGTGCTTCGGCCGCCTCGCTATATCCTTTGCTTACCTGCTCAATGAGTAAGTCGACGGCACGGGAATCCCCGATTTCCCCTAAGGCCCAAGCGACAGCCTCTATGACATTGGGACTGTCGTTCGTGACTTCAATGAGGGGTTGCACTGATGGTGTGCCAAATTTGGCCAATGCACGTGCGGCACCCCAGAGTGACTCTAACGAACCGTTATAGACGTTCCAATCTTGTAGAACCTTTATAAGTGGTGCAACTCCAGGGGGATCGCTACTTCCTCCTAGCCTGCTGGAGTCTTCATCGAGAGAAGGGGTTTTCTCTGTTCGACCAATTATCCAGGTTTTCAATTTAGTTAGCCAACTCATTTGATTTCTCCGATTTTATGGTCGGACTGGGGTCAGTTTATATTTTTATAAACTAAATGTGCCTACTGTGGTCGTTCGACTGGTTCGGCAGTACCCCTATGAAATTTGTGAAATAAAATCAGTTGGTTTTAATTAGTTGCGTCAACTTTAAGTCATTCCAAGATTGTTTCAACTTGTTTCACACCCGTATCGGGTTGATAAAAGATTGTATCAAGTTGATCCCGACCGGTTTTAATTCGTTTCAGATTTGTTGCAGATTGATTCAACCTCGTTACACCTGAAAAATGCAAATTTGGCTTGGCTCTTAAAAAGACGACAGCTTTATGTGATTTGATGATTATCGTGTCAATAAAAAATAAAAAATTTTCGCCTTCTCTATCCCGAAAATATAAACCACGGGGAACACGGGGAGCACGGGGAACACGGGGAACACGGGGAGCACGGGGAGCACGGGGAAGAAAGGAAATTCCTGTGTCCCCCCCAGTGGTTAAAAACTATTTTCATCTTTTCGGGTGATGCGAATGCCTCATGAAGACTGCTCCGAAAATTCAGAATATATAGCCACCGATACACGCCGATGGACACAGATAAAAAAATCGGTGCAAATCGGCGCTCATCGGTGGCTAAATCTTTATCCTTTTGGGAGATTCGCCGTGGCGAATACATGATGACTCTTGCCTCAAATCTAAACTCACATCACTCTTCATTTACCTTTTTCAGGATTTTTTGTTGCATATTTTTGCCGATGGATTTGAGGGCAGCCTCGACGCTCTTTTTCCCGTTTAAGACAAGGTCCATTTCGGGGTTGAAGATGTCCATCTCGAGGGTGCCGTAAAGGGGGAGCGGTGGCATCGGTTTTGCCAGATTGATTTGCTTTATAAATGTAGAAATCTCGGGAAAAACGCTTGTGTCGAGTCCTTCTTGCGCATCGAGGCGAACGGGTATCTGCCCTAACTTCTCTGCCCATAATTTCTGGATTTTGCGCGATGTGTAAAACTTGAGGAACTCATAAGCGACTTCGGGATGTTTGCAGGTGGTGAAGATGACGGCGTTCTGTCCGCCGACATTTGAGGAGGACGTAATCTTTTGATTATATTCTTCATCCGTTGCGCCCTTTGGGAGCAAGCCGACTTCTATTGCCCGATGCTTCGATAGGCGCGGGATAAGGGCAATCCCTAAATCAAGCCCACTTCTTTTGAATTTCTCCACATTCCAGGGACCGTTGAGAACCATCGCATAGCTCTCATTCAAGAAACCCTGGTCGGGGTCTTTGGCGCCAGCCTTCCACGCACCCGCCTCAATTTTATGAACCAGATAGAGGTCAACCTTCTGATACACGGCGGCGCGGGCGAGTGGCGAATCTATCGTGCTGTAATATTTTCCCCCGCGCTCTTCGACAAATGTCGCCCGATAGAGATTGAAAAATGGCATTGTGAACCATAGAGAGTTACGCATCCCGAAGGCATAGACGCCATCTTTTGGGTGTGTGAGTGCCTTGCCGTATTTGATGAACTCGTCCCAGTCCCCGGGAGGGCGATTCGGGTCGCAGCCTGCGGCACGCAATTCATCGCCATAACGCCGGAAGAGTTTGCGATTCCAGAATAGGGCAAGACAGGTCGTTTGTGCAGGCAATCCGTAGAGATGTGTTGTCCCTTTGACGTCCACCACATTTGAGCCGAATGCCGCAGGTATAAATTTTTTGCTAACGTCCTGCCACGTGCCCTCAAAATTGGGTAAAGTATCGAGCGCAACGACAACGTCGCCATAAGCGAGTTCGGTAACCTTGAGGGCATCCACGACACAGATGTCGGGCGTTGTGCGCGAGAGTGTTGCGGTCTTTATCTTTGTCATCATATCGTCGAACGGGACGCGAAATGGAATCACACGTATACGAGTGCCGGTCTTTTCATAATACGATTTTTCAAAGCTCCTGCAAATCTGCTCAAAGAGCGGATGTTCCTCGAACTTGAACCCCTCCCATATCTGGAGGGTGATTTCGCCTTGTGATTTCGCGCCGGCTTTCTCAGCACACGATATGCACAGAAATACTGCCGCTACCGCCAGTAATAAGGCACAGATGAAAATATTCCTTTTCACGTTTTCCATTTTTAATTCTCCGTTTGAACGAGCACCGCCGCCCATTTTGGCTCAAGAATTACCTTAATTTTTCCATTTTTGACCTCGCAGGTTTTTGCGGATTTTATGGGACACTTTATACAGCGCCATTTTCCACGTTTGAAAGGTGAGCGCTCATAATAATATTTCACTGGCGAATTTAACACATCAATGAAGGGCGTGCACGCTTTCAGATTCGGCGCACTCACCGAGACAGTCTGCTTTTGTTCACTATTATTCATTACCACCAATATATGTTCTGCATTCGCACCCGGTTTTGTGCGCCAGTAGGCATAAACATCCGCCGCATCATCGGCGAGGGCGATGCGAAACCCGCCTGTGCGCAGCGCGGGATACGTATTCCGAATCGCAATGCAATGCCTGTAATGCGAAAGCATATCTTCATCAACGGAATTCACATTGGGGTTCTCATAAGGTTCGAGGTCTTTCCACAGCATCGGTTTGCGGTTAGAAGGGTCATCTGCGCCGAACATCCCCACCTCATTGCCGTAATAAATCATCGGTGCACCGACATACGTCATCTGGAAAACCACCATAAGTTTCATTATGCGATAGTCGTGGGATGAGGGACGTGTCTCATCATAATTTTTGCCGCTCTCGTCCTGCGAGCGATTTTGGGCATCGTAGGGACGGTCAGGATTTTTAATCTGCGATGCAAGGCGGTCAATGTCGTGAGAATCGTAAAGATTCTGCGTCACATAGGCGGCTTGTGGGGGAAGGGAATCTCGCAGCGCTGCAAGCTGCCGGTCAAATTCGGATGCACTGATTTTATTTTTCTTATCAAAGAAGAAATGCTGTGCGATGCGGGCAAAGTCATAATTCATAGTCCCATCGAATGCGTCTCCTCTCAGCCACTGTCCGGGATTGCCCCAGATTTCGCCGGTGAGATATGCATCGGGGTTGATGGATTTGACAAGTCGCCTCCATTTCTTCCAGAACTCCATCTTGATTTCGGCAGCGACATCCAGCCGCCAGCCGTCAACGCCGTCAGACGGGTCGCTATCGCCATTCGGGTCCATCCAGCGCCGCGTTACATTAAAAATATACTTTTCGTAAGAAGGCGGGAAACCATCGGGTCCCTGAGCAATCGCCGGCATCCCGCCATAATCCTGCCAGCCCTTATATTTGAACGGCTCCCAAGAAACCACGTCAAACCAGTCGAAATATTTCGAGCGGTTTCGGTTATTTTTCACATCGAGAAATGCGAGGTTTTTTTCTCCGACGTGATTGAAGACGCCATCTATGATGACGTGAATGCCACGGCGGTGCGCCATCTTGATGAGTTTCAGGAAATACTTATCGCTCTTTGTCCACCGCCACGTTTTGGGGTCGGTAAAGTCCTCCTTCAGACCGACTTGATCTCCCTTGAATGCAAAATTGTCGTCAACGTGGAGATATGTAGTGGCATCGTATTTGTGGAGGGAGGGTGCCTCAAAGAGTGGGTTGAAATATATCGCAGAGATGCCGAGTTCGCGCAGGTAGCCGAATTTCTCGCGCACGCCCTGCAGGTCGCCACCATAGATGCGCAGAAATACCAGCGGGCGATAGAAATCACCCTTCTCCCACGGCTGGAGTTTGAACCATTCCGCCCTCCAGGGCACTACCGGATGGTCAGGGTCATTTTTCTTTGAGCCATTTCGGAAGCGGTCAGGAAATATCTGATACCAAACGACATCTCTCGCCCAAAGCGGCGTTTGGAAATCCGGGGCAACTGAAGGGAGTTCGGGATGAGGCATCCAGACATCGGAAGGTGTAACATCTCCCAGTAAAAGGACGGAATTGAATCCCCCATAGTCATCGTCAACCTTCCGGGGATTGAGGGGGTCAGCCACCCAGGTCTCGCCATTGATGACGAACTTGTATAGGTGCGCGCCGTCGGGTAACGTTAGCGTGGCAGAGTAACGCCCGTCCTTGTCGGGACCGCTCATAGGTGCGGCGCTCTTATCCCAGTGATTAAACGTCCCCGCCAGCGCGAGGGTTTCGACTTTAGAATCGGGTTTATAGAAAAACGTAACGAGATGCTTTCCGTCAGGCGCTGGTTTCACCAGAACCGACGGCGGGATTTTTACTGCCTCTCCCCAGCTCGAAAAAGAAACAGTAATAAAGAACACAAAGAGTAACGGGCGCAGGATTTTTTCTATTTGCATCACTCCTCCTTACTTTAAGACATCCTTCAGCCAGTTCAGCAATTTCGAATCGAGCTCGCCGCCAAGCATATCTGTGCCGTGTGCGCGACCGCGCCTGACCTCCAGCACCGCCTGCGATTTCTTTTTGCCCGCACCCGTATCGAGAATTTCCTTCAAGCGCCTGCAGGATGTATAGGAATATGCATCGCCTTTGGAACAGGCAATAAAACAGGAACGCCCAGCATAAGCGCGCGCAGCAGGCTCGGTTATCACATCGTGATAGCTCAGTCCCGGCGAGAGCAGGACTATGGCACGGACGTCTTTATCCTTCGCCGCATATTTCAGGACAGTATTTGCGCCGATACTGGCACCGGTGATGACGATATTTTTCGCATCCGCTTTTTTCTTTTGAACCAGCGTCTTCACATTTAGCGCAAGGTCAGACGTCATCTTATTCCAGTCGTTATCAGCGCCCCTGGAGGCAAATATTGACCAGGTGGTGCGCTTACGCCTTTTCATAATACTTTTGCCATGCCCCCGTGCATCGTAGGCAAAAGTGCCATATCCCGCCTTTTGTAATTTTTCGGCAAATGCATCCCACGTTCCCATATCGGCGCCGAGCTGATGGAGCAAAATCACAACGGGTTTATCTTTCGAGGCAGGCGGAAAATATTTCCCCACAAGGTCGAAGCCATCGGGTGTGGTTACGGCGAAGCCTTCCAATTTGCGCGGGGCAGGCGTTGGCTTGGCGGGTGATTTCGCAAACACATTTCCGCCCGTCACAATCACCATCACCACTAAAATTCTCACTATTTTCCGAGACATATCTATCCCCCCTTTTTGCGTTTCAAGTTCTACAAACATCTACAAAGAACCTCCGATAGATGTAAAGAAAAATCCCATAGTTTCAAGTGCGGTTGGACGTTCAGGAAAGAGTTCACTCTCGACAGGTATCCAGCACCTATATGAAAAATAATTAATCATTGGGAGATTTGGGGGAAATTGATAATGATATGCAATGCTGATAGAAAAGCCTTCGACTGATTGAGCGCAGTGATGAAGAATCCTGTAGCAGTGAGGAGGAATAAAGATTGAGCGAGATTTTGATTCATCTGAATATTGAACATTTGCCCGAGGGAACTGTCCGGGCAATCATCCTCCGGGCAGGGTTGCAGGTAGATGAGTTTCTATCCTTATGAAAGCAAATTCGCGGGTAAAAGGACCACTAAGCATCTTATCAGAATCATATTTGCGCTATTTGCGTATAAAAAAATCCGCTAATCCGTATGAGGTGGAAGCTAATTTACACGAATGTGAATGTTCTTTCATCCTTTGCGGATGAGAACCATCAGGACAAGGGACATAATCGGTATGAATCGGAAAACTGCTCGCATCGGCAGCGGCATCCTTGCACTCGCATACTTTTCCTTTGTTACTTGCGCGAACTTTTCTCCTATGAGCATCCCCGCCGGGCACGTAATCGCTGAAATCCCTATCGCTATCGGGGCATAATATAAAGCTAATGGATACTTTGTGCCTGGATAAACACACGCGGGTATCCTTGTAGCAAACCTCACCAGCGGGAATAAATTCACCGCCACAAGCGCCGCCATCCCTCCCATAAATATCCTGCCGTAGGGCTTTTCCCTCAGATGCGCATCTAATACTGTGTATATCAGGATGAAGGCAAATACCTCGGTGAAAAATGCGAAAATAGGATTCGCTATCGCTCCGTGTAATACCGGCAAACCCAGCAGATATGCGTCAAACAGTTTGAATACACTTGCCACGCCCAATAACAGTAACAGACTCCAGGTCTTACGGCTATATCCAAGCGCCGTTGCCATAAATAACATCGCCGCACCCGTCATAACCGAACCTGTTATTGTGCGTGTGCACATCCCCCGCAGATACATCCCCACCCCCGCCTCGGAAAGTCCCCAGACTGAACCGATTGCCAAAAGTGTGCTGATTGCAAATTTATTATGTCTCGTATTCATAATACGTTCTCCTTTTTTAATAAAAAATAGCAATTTAGAAGCCTGCACGGTCAAGCAAAAAGGTAAAAGTAAAAGGGCAAAGGTAAAAGGGTAGAGGTAAAAAGTAAGGAGCGGAAATGGAGGGATTGGGGTGTGGCTGAAGCCCTAAGGTGTGATTTTTAAGTAGCGGGGTTTAAAATTCGGGTCTTCGCTGGCGAAATATGCCTGTATGCCGTTGTATATAAGCCGGGCAGATTTCCACTGGAACGAGTCGGAGATTAAATAAACCGCCTCTCTTGGGTTGGACAGGAATCCGACCTCGATGAGGATTGAAGGCATCGCATAGTTTGCCAGGACATAGAACCGAGCACTTTTAACAACCGGATTTCTGTGGTGTTTTCTAAAGTATGGATATTTTTTGAATTGCCCCCACATAACGTTGCACAGGTGTGTGCTCTGTATCTTCTCTTCTTCGAGTGCATCTTTCAGCATACTGGTGAGGATGCGTTTCAGGCGACGGTTCTGAGTTTTGGGGAGTCTGGGGAGGAGCTGGTCGTTTTCGAGTTTTTCAAGGTAACGCACTGCGGCGTTTTTTGAGCCGGTTTCGCTCCAGTGGTAAATTTCAATTCCGCGTGCCCTTGTCCCTCTGTGTCCTTCAACGGCGTTGAGATGGACACTGATAAAGAGGTCGCCATTATTTTTTTCCGCAAACTCTACACGGTCAGCGAGTGAGACATAGACATCTTTCTTGCGTGTCATTTTCGCCGATAGATTTGGGCTTTTATCTATGAGGGCTTTTAGTTTCCAGGCGATTTTCAGAACGAGGTCTTTTTCCCAGTAATAGTGCCCGTGTATCCTGCGAGAGGTGCGCGCCCCTTTACTAAATCCACCGTGCCCCGGGTCAATTATGACGAGTTTGCGTTCGTTCTGGAAAGGGAGAACATAGGTGTCCTGTGAATCCGCACCGCTTGATTTTGATGGGGTTTGTGTTTTTTCACTTTCCGGGTTGAAGGGCGGCATTGATGGCAGGAGCTGGCGTCCTTTGAGTGTTTTTGTATGCTGCGCGGAAACCCGAATTGCTTTTCCCAGCGATAATTGCACCAGTAGTCGCGTATGGTCTCCATCGTAGTTCACGCTCCAGTGGACGCCGGGTTGGAGATAGAAGACGAAACGCACCCGCTGTTGGGCGGGATAGCACTGGATGACGATTTTCACCAGACGCGGGTCGGTAAGATGCAGGGTGCGGTTTTCGTATGCCTGTGTGATTCCCGGGACGTCTACGTAAAAATAACCGTGCTCATCTGTGCGGTCGGCAATAACGTAGCGGATAGCTTTTTCCGTTGAAATGTGGAAACGAAAAGCACTCTTAAGCGACTCCCACTTCAGGCTCGTAAACCTGTCGCAAAAGGCGCAAGTTGTGGATAGCACAATCAACGCGGAAACAGTAAACAGAAGGCGTAAAGTGCGGGGAGATAAATATGTTCGGTGATGCCCCATAAGAAATTGAACAGCAGCAATGTGATGTATCGCTAAAAACTTTTAATTGCACTTGAGACCGGGGCGGACTGGACGCCTTTGTGCATCCGTCAGGTTAGGGTATGATGGATTTTTACTTTTTTCGCGATTTCTTTTGTTCTATGTCTGCCTTATGAGCCTTTAGTTCGGCAATGTGTTCAGAGACGACGATAGCCTCGGATGAATCTTCGTCGAGGAACTCATTGTATATCTCCCAGTTGTTAATAGCAGCCTTTTCATCGTCGAGGTGTTCCTGGGTGAGGGCGAGGTTATAGTATGCCTCCTCGAAATCAGCCGCCAGTTCAAGAGTTTTCTGAAAGAAATCACGGGCGGTAGTGTAGTCTCCCTTCTTTACGGCGAGGCAACCCAGGTTATAGAAGTCTTCAGGATTTTTAGGCTCAAAGCCGAGTTTCTGAAAGAGCCCCACCTTTTCCTCTGGTGAAAGTGAGTGAAATAGGGTAAATCCATAAAACCTGTATGCCGTATCGAAGCCCCGCTTGAGGAAGGCGCGATAACCGTCAATCTCCTTTTCATAAAGGCTTTTGGGGGGGCGGGATAGTGTGTGATCAGCGGGGGCTTTGGTGTTCTCCTGGGGAGAAGATGCATCCTTGGTAGTTGTCTTTTTAGATGATTTTGTTTTTCGCTTGGTGGGCATAGAAATTTCCTCCTCGTTTATTTTACACTACGAAAATTTAATCGGTTGAGTCCGTTTGTCCGTTAGAAAAAATAATCTGCCCACCGAGGGCGCGCCTTCGGCGGACAAGTCTTTAGATTATATATTTTCATCCTTGTGACTAACAACGATGAAGATACTGTATAAAATTCAAATCGCTTGTCTATACTTTTCTGAGAAAAATTTTACCCACGCTCATCAAAACACCTTTATTTGAGGGAGAATGAGATAAAAAGTTGCGAGGGAAAAACTCTGAATTTTGTAACGCTTTAGCAGTATGAAAAAATGTATAATAACAGGTAGCATAGTCCGCCTCAGAATCTGTCAGGTGGTCTCTTTAATGGGTTCCACGACCAGCGATGCCCCATCCACGCGAAGCACCTTTACCCTCACGCCCCGTTCAACGAAGCCGCATTCGGATTTCGCGTCGTAACGCCTGCCTTCTATGCGAATCGCGCCTGCGGGACGTAGTGTGGAATCGGTCTCGCCATACGCACCGACGAGGTTGGACAAATCCGGCGGAGCCACGTGCCCGACTGTTGCTGATTCCTCCGTTTGCAGAGCAAGGCGTTTCCACAGGCGCGTCCGGGGGAAATATTTAATAATCAGGGCGAAGGCAACCGTCCCTGCGGCAAGGGCAATTGCCATTGTGGTTACGGGTGCTGTCAATCGCCACGACCCAAAGCTAAAACCCTCCGGCGGCAGTCTGAACATCGCCAGAAATATCGAAAGCAGAATCAGTCCGATGCCCGAAAAGCCTGCAAGACCAAACCCCGGTATGACGAAAATCTCCACCGCTAAAAGACCGACTCCCGCGAAGAATAACAAAATCTCCATCCAGCCTGCGAGCTGGGCGATATGATTACCCCAGAAAAATAATAGGAGGGCAATCGCCCCGATGAGTCCCCCACCACCGAATCCGGGTGTCTTGAATTCAATCACCAGCCCCATTATGCCTATCAGGAGGAAAATCCAGGAGTAGAGCGGATTTGAGATGAAGCGCGCAAGCAACTCGGCATTTGTGAGGCGAGTCGTCCGCACATCGGCATCTTTGTATCCAATCTTATCGAGAAAGTCGTCAAAGTTTTTGCAGGTGCCGTCTATAAA
The DNA here is from genome assembly GCA_964526215.1 of uncultured Candidatus Sumerlaeota bacterium. GTDB lineage: Bacteria > Sumerlaeota > Sumerlaeia > MWCT01 > MWCT01 > CAZGKP01. The sequence goes on along the minus strand of CAZGKP010000007.1, from coordinate 4,486 downwards.
TTTCTCTTTGAGTGCGACATCATCTGTGAGTGTGAGGGGGCGTCCCCTCTCCTGAATTCCCTTAAGTCCATAATCGGGGTCAACGAAGGCACGGGCAATGTCCTCACGGTGTCCCTTCCGGCGTGCTGTGGATGCGAATTCTCCCGAGAGATAACTGATGAGCTTCCCCTTTGGAACGACAGATTCGGTAGATGTGCCACCTGGAGCCATCATATAGGGTTGTGCCGCGCCCATAGTCCCGCCTATCACCATCCACATACGGTCGGTAGAGATTGCGATAAGGGCACCTGCGCTTATGGCTCGTGTTATGTAAGCATAAGTGGGAATCGGGCACTCCACCAGAGCGTCGCGGATAAGGAGAGCCGAATCTGCGCGCCCACCCAGTGTGTTTATGTCAAGCACCACAATATCCGCCCCGAAGCGTTCTGCCTTAACAATGCCACGTCTGACAAAAAACGGAAGTGCGGAATCTATCACCCCATTTATGGGAATAATCATAACGCGTTTCTGGGCGGCGGGCAGTTGGCGAATCGCACTTGCAAGAAAAAACAGGACGCCTGCCACTACCAGGAAAAATCCCGGGAGTCCCCGCCCTGTTCTTAGCCGATGAAAAAATCCACCCATCACTGCTCCGAAAATTGGATTTTGTCTGTTGTCAGTTGTCCGTTGTCTCTGCTCAAAGATGCGTCCGCCCTGGCGGATGGCGGACTCGGCGGATGTAAATTCGTGCTCGTGCTCCTGCTCGTAATCGTAATCTTACTCGTAATCATACTCGTGACATTTTTATCCTTTTGGGAGAAAGGTGTCAGCGCATCCTGACGATTGTTACGATAATTCCTTATACCACACATTCATACTCTCGATATTACCAGAAATATTTGTGTTGTTGACCAAGGTGCCTGTGAACTTATAGCCCAATTTTGAAAAGGTGATATTCATACCGGCTGAGATGGCACGGGCGATGGTGAAGGCGGTGTGCATTCCACGCTGTTGCATTTCACTTTCCATTCGGGCGAGCAACCGAACTGCGAGGCTATTGCCGCGGTGAGATGGGAGCGTTGCAAAATCGGTCATCTCGACATTACGACCTTCCATGTCCATTTCCGCGGATGCGAGGGCGACCATTTTGCCGTCCTCCAATACGCAGAAATAATCGATATGGCTTTTCATCGTCTCGCGTAGATAATGGGGGTTATGTATGGGGAATGGGTAAGTGGCAAAGACCTCCTTGTAGATGTCTGCCATTCCTGCTGCGTCGTCTGGGGTGGCTTTTCTGATTTTGAAGCGCCTCGGCAGTGATTCAGTGGGAACTCCCTGTCCGGATTTTTCGTTCGCAAGGTTAATGATTTTTTGTATTTCGGCAGCATTGGACATTGTGAGGCGTTCATTAGAAAAATATTTCCCGAAGAATACCACTCCCATTTTACCATTGTAAAAGCGAGGGATGGTTGCCTCTTCCCTGTAACCGGAGGTTTTAAAAACATCGGCAGCATTCGAGGGGACTTTTGCGAATATCTTGGAGTATCCCTTGTCCTGTGCCATCTCATCGAGTTTCCCAAGAATATCAGGCATATCACGAAGGTCGAGTTTCATCAGGTAGATTCTATCATTCTGCCGACCATGCTGTATAAGTGAAATTCCCAGTTTTGAGATAGAATCCATAATCAGTTTTCTCCATCCGGTTTTGCCGTGAATTTACCCGAGCGTATATTTCTGATCATAGTTTCGATATTGCCTGTATTCTGCACCCTGCCTTCGGACAAATAGACGCCCCTGGTCGCCACTTTGTTTGCGAATAAGACATCATGCGTCACGATTACAAAGTTGGTTGATTCCTTCAGTTCAACCAGCCATTTAGCGAAATCATCGGTAGTGTTAATGTCGAGTGCCGAGGTTGGCTCATCCAAAAGCATATGCGAAGGTTGGAGGACGAGTCCACGTGCAATAGCGGCGCGCTGTGCCTGTCCGCCGCTAATCTGGGACGGATAACTGTTGGCAAGGTCAGATATATCCAGACGCTCCAGGATAGTAAGCGCTTCCCTCTCCGCCTCCCGGCGTTCTTTGCCCAATACCTTGCGCAAGGCGAGCGTCATATTTCCCAGAACGCTCAGGTGTGGAAACAGATATAGTTTCTGAAAAACGATACCGATGGCATGTCGGAGCTCGGCTTCTGGCATCTCGCTAATATCCCGCCCTTCATATAGAATACGACCGGATTGAGGATGAAGAAACCGCCCGAGGCAACGCAACAGTGTGGTTTTGCCCGACCCGCTTTCGCCCAGGACGGCGAAGATATGCTCCGGCGTGAAATCTACATTGACATTGTGTAGCGCAACGGTTCCATCTCTGTATTCATACGACAAGTTTTCTACCTTAATCATTAGCAAATCCCCTCTCCTTGATCTGTTGCTCCAACCTCCCCGCCAATTTCATCAGGGGAAACGTAATGACAAAAAACATCACGGCAACAATGAAGTAGTATTTTACTGGATTGAATGTGACACTTATGATTGACTGTGCCTGGCGGATGACCTCCGCTACCGTAATCACAGACACCAGCGCAGTGTCCTTAATCAAAGCGACCACAGAATTCATCAAGGGGGGCAAAGCAATGCGAAATGCCTGCGGCCAGACAACTGATTGAAACACCTGCCACTTTGTTAAACCCAGAGAGCGCCCAGCATCTTTCTGTCCGGGAGCAACCGACATAAGCCCCGAACGCACAACCTCCGCCATATAGGCCGAGGCGTTAATGGATAAAGTAAAAATAGCGGCAGTTATGGGAGAAATGCTCAGCCCAACTCTGGCAGATGCCCACCCGCCGATTCCGAAGTAAACAAAGAAGAGCTGAATCAAGACAGGTGTGCCGCGAATAAAATCATTAAGTGCACGCAGCAATCGGTGTCCCGGCACTGTCCTGCTGTTTAAGACAATCCCAAAAGGAATTGCCAAAAAAAAACCGATAATAATGGAAACCCCAGCCACGAACAATGTGATGGCAAAACCTTTCCCCAACATTCGCACCACTGTTGCAGTTTTCATAGAGGGTGCATGAGCCGATTCAGAAGATTTCCCTTTTCCCAGACCGAACCATTTCTCAAATAAGGAACCTAATGTCCCATCGCTACGCATATCAGCCAGTGCCCGGTTGATAGCCTTCAGGAGTTCCGGGTGGTCCTTGGCAACAGGGATTCCCATTTTTTCACGGTAGAGAAGAGCACCAGCGGGAACAAATGGTTTTCGCTCCTTTTTAATCTGGTAAGCTCCCAGCAATTTATCGCTAACAAAACCAACAAGTCTTCCATTTTCCACCTCCCGGAAAATGTCCACGGTGGACTTATACGTAACCGTCTTAATTTCGGGATGGTTTTCTACGAGGTAATGTTCGTAGGTTTCTCCCAGAACCACACCTACGCGCTTACCGGCACAGTCCCGAATGCCAGAAATTTCTCCGGAGAATTTCTTATGAATAAACAGTTGTGCGCCGGATACATAGTAAGGAGTGGAGAAATTTACCATCTTGCGGCGTTCCTTAGTAATCGCCATAGACCCGATAATCGCGTCATAGTGCCCCGCCAGCAATCCGGGCAGAATCCCGTCCCATTCCGTTGCCACAAGTACTAATTTCCTGTCTAACCGTCGTGATATCTCTTTTGAGACCTCCACGTCAAAACCAACCAGCTTGCCCTCCGAGTCATACATACTGAAGGGCGGGTATTTTCCCGTGAGAGCAACACGAAAAATCTTCTGTTCCCGTGCTTGCAATGCGGCGGGAATCAAAGTCAATGCGAGACAAAAGATTATTGAGGAAAAGAAGAGAAGGATGTGCGCAGTTATCTTACGGCACTTTGTGTCTTGCGCTTTGTGACACATCACTCTTCATTCCTCCGTTCATACCTCACGTTGTCGGCGGGTACAAGTGTGATGGTTTTATCATTGTCCGATAGGAGTTTTTCAATGCCTATAGCTTTCATCTCGTCCGCATCGTCCAGATTCAACTGTAGTTCGCATTCGTCACAGTTCCTGTCGCAGAAGACCGGTTCGTAAGAATCCGGCTCATGGTAAGTGGTGATGACTCCTTCGTAGTTTCGCAGAATGACTTTATTGGTTGACCAAGAGATAAGGTAGTTTGGCATAACGGGAATCTTGCCGCCGCCACCAGGGGCGTCGATCACGTATGTCGGCACACAAAAACCGCTCGTATGCCCGATGAGGCTTTCCATAATTTCAATCCCTTTCCCCACCGGTGTGCGAAAATGCGTAAGACCTTCGGATAAGTCACATTGGTAAAGATAGTATGGGCGGACACGATTCGCCACCAGTTTATGCATGAGCGCCCGCATAATGCGCGGACAGTCGTTTACGCCGGCAAGCAATACGGACTGGTTGCCAAGCGGGATACCTGCATCAGCCAGCTTGCGAAGTGCAGAACGAGACGATTTTGTGAGTTCGCGCGGATGATTAAAATGCGTGTTAATCCAAAGCG
>CAZGKP010000006.1:15225-33355 GCA_964526215.1 uncultured Candidatus Sumerlaeota bacterium | reverse complement strand
CCGGGGCGTTGAGCGACCTCGCCAATGTTGACTTCAAGAAACTCAATTGCGTTACTTCTACGACAAGATTTTCTAAGCAGCAGCGTCTTGACTATGGGGCTTACAAAATCCTTGCCTCTCGTGTATTCAAGACTGCTTATTTCCACCTGCACAAATGGATGCACAATCAAATTTCCTGTTCCAAATATATGTATGAAGGATATTGGGGACCGGAGAGGGGGGATTATGATGCGATTTGCCGCTTCCGGGATATCTTTGCCAGAATTAACAGGGAACTTCAGAAACCCCTTAAGTTGTTCAGTGTGCCTGAATTGAAAAATATTCAATTTGAATAAAAAAATTCTTGCAATGCTCTCGCATATGCGTATAAATCTAATTGTATTATTCAAATAGAATAGTAATAATCCCTTATTCTCAAAAGCGGAGTGTTCAGACGATGGCTAAAAATACATTCGGGCAAAGGTTAAAAAAACTCAGGTTAGGTCAGAAAATGACACAGGGAGAACTGGCATTGAAACTGGGCATTTCTCCTCAACACCTTTCCAATTTCGAGAAAGGGCGTAGAATCCCGCGTCTGGCAACCTTCCAGAAAATCGCAAAATTCTTCAACATAGACTATCGCGAGCTTCTGGATATTACACCAGAAGAAGAAACGGGAATATCAGAGCCAATAACCCTATCGGATGAACAAATGGACCGTTTCCTTGCGGACGCCCTTTATTCCTACAACCCGGAGATGCTGGAAGAGGCTATTCGCGAAAAGCAAGTAGCAATGAATACGCGGGGAGTAAAAATAAATCTGAAAGAGTTTATGAGTTTTGCCTTTCCCAAGCAGCTTTTGCGGGTTAAGTCTTTAATCAAGAAAGGGGACTATTCCCTTTTTGGTCTGGCGCGGGAATTGGCGCTGAATTATATCAGCGCCTCGATTGAAGAAAAGAAATTTGACCAGATCTCTGAAGCAAGTGAAGTATTGAGGACTTTTTTGAGGGGTTTCCCTGATGAGGATTTAAGGGAGAAAACACTCCAGAGAATCTGGGGTGGGCTCTGTGCATTACATGAGATGAGTTGCCGCACAAGCGCTTCCGTTAAAAACCGGCGTGTTATAACTCGTTCTGAAAAGGAGCATCTCAGAAAAGAACTCGAGCGAAAAAGAAAAAAAGTGGCTCGTGTTATTCCCATTGAAGAATTGCGGCAGGTTGCTTGATGGAAAAGAAAACTCTCTTTGTAACATTCTATTCTTACAAGGGCGGGGTAGGTAGAACCCTGTCTCTGGCTAATACGGCTTTTCAGCTGGCGAAGGAGGGCAAGCGGGTAGTTCTGGTGGATTTCGACCTCGAAGCTCCCGGTCTGCATAATTATCCCTTTTGCAGAAAACTGAAGATTAAACGTGGACTGGTAGAATACATAACTGATTATGTGGAACAAAAATCCATCCCGGATATTAAGAATTACCTTTATCACCCCACTGAAAATAAATATAAGAATCTGACGCTTCTTCCCGCCGGCGCCTGCGATGCGGCATACAGGCGGAAACTTGTCAAGCTGGACTGGGATATTCTTTACAATGAATACTACGGCTTTGAATTTTTTGAAAGCCTGAAATCTGACCTTGTGAAAGCCTGTAACAATCCGGACTATGTATTTATTGATTCGCGCACGGGTCTCACCGATACGGGAAACATCTGCACGTTACAGCTACCGGATGTCGCAGTGCTTTTCTTTTCTTTGAACAATCAGAACCGGGAAGGAATCGAGCGGGTTTATGGGGCAATCAAGGCATACAGGCATCCGGAAATCCCGGCAAAAAAAACCGGTGTAATTCCTGTTGCTTCACCCGTTCCGTATGGTGAAGCCGCGCTAAAGAATAAGCGGCTCTCAATTTTTGCAAAACTGTTTAATGAAAGAATCCTTATTCTCCCATACCATCCGCGACTTGCCTTTACCGAAATCTTCATTTTCGAGGGGGATATGGCAGAAGAGGACATTTGTGATTCTATGAACTCCCTCGTTTGGGAAATCAAAAGGCTAAATCCGCGCGATACAGAGAAATATTGGGACCAAGTGAATGAGTTTATGAAAAATCACCAATTAGATAGAGTTATTGATGTTCTGCGAAAAATCACCGAGATTGATAAAGACAAGGCAGAAGCCTGGAGCTTCTTGGGAGTTTTGTTAGCTCTTACTCAAAAGCCGGAAGAAGCCTTGCCGCATTTCGATAGGGCTATTGCACTGGCACCGAGAAACGCAGGATTGTATTCCAACAAAGGGAATGCACTTTGTGTTTTGGAGCGCTATAAAGAGGCATTGCCACTCTATCATAAGGCCATTGAATTAGACCCAAACAACGCAAGATTGTATTACAACAAAGCACTCGCACTGTTCCATTCGGACCGCTATACGGAAGCTTTACCACTTTATGACAAGGCCATTGAACTGGAGCCGGAAGAATCGTCATTTTATTTCAATAAAGCAATTACGCTGCGCAATATGGAGCGCTATGAAAAAGCTGTGCCTCTCTATGATAAGGCTATTGAACTGGACCCAAAAGACGCATCATTTTATTACAACAAAGGAGAAGCATTATGCGATTTGAAGCACTATGAAGAAGCCCTGCCTCTTTATGACAAAGCGATCGAGCTGGACCCAAACGACACATTATTTTATATAGGTAAAGCACTCCCACTCTCTAAATTGAAGCGCTATGAAGATGTCCTGGCTCTTTGCGATAAAGCCATTGAAGTAGAGCCGAAAACCGGAGTATTTTATTCTCTCAAAGCGAGAACACTATGCAAATTGAAGCGCTGTGAAGGGGCTCTGCCACTCTTTGATGAGGCAATTGCACTGGATCCCCAATTTGCACAATTTCGTTACGATAAAGCTTGTGGTCTCGCTCAATTCGGACGCAAAAGAGAGGCGATTTCTTCTTTAAGAAAGGCTATCCGTTTAGACCCGAAATCCAAAGCGATGGCTAAAAAGGACTCGGACCTTAAACCTCTCCGTTCTTTGTCTACTTTTCAAAAGCTTGTGCAGGGGACAACACGCAAGAAACGCAAATAGTTCCCGTCCCCTGTGCAAGGCTTTTTCTATCTTGCCAACCTGTCTGACGATAACCAAACTTGTTGTCTTCTGCTTGACAAATCTACGTAACTTTCCCCAGAAGAAGGGGAATCTTTTATATTGATGAGGGAAATCTGTGAAAACTTTTCGGATGGGCGGGATTCATCCACCAGAACATAAAACACTTACCGCTGGTGAACCTATTGAACGCTTCGCTGTCCCAAAGCGGGTCGTCCTCCCTCTGAGCCAGCATACGGGCGCACCCTGCGAACCTGTTGTCAAAAAGGGCGATGCCGTTAAAACCGGTCAACTCATCGCTGATTCACCTAAACCTATCTCTGCACCTATACACGCCTCTATAACAGGCATCGTTAAGGCGATTGACCACTTTAATCATCCGCTTGGTCCCAAAGTAATGTCTATCGTTATTGGGGGTGATGGGGAGGATGAATGGATAGAGGGTGTCAATCCTGCGTTCTTTGAGCGCGATGCACCGGTTGATGTTGACTTTTCCCGCGCTGCTGAGTTCAAAAGGAAAACCCGCGCTGCCGGTATTGTCGGTCTCGGTGGCGCCGCTTTCCCGACACATATAAAACTCTCTCCGCCTACTGATAAACCCATTGATACGGTGATTTTGAACGGTGCGGAGTGCGAACCTTACCTCACTGCCGACCATCGGCTAATGCTTGAACGCCCTCGCTCGATCTTTCTCGGTCTTAAAATTATTATGGTGATACTGGGCGTGCACAATGGCGTCATTGCGATTGAATCAAATAAGCCGGACGCGATTGGGGCGATGCGGGCACAGTGCAATGGCGCACCAGGCATTCGCGTTGAGGTGTGCAAGACGAAATATCCCGAAGGCGGCGAGAAACAACTCATAAATGCCATAACGGGTCGCGAGGTGCCCAGCGGGAAACTCCCGATGGAGGTCGGCTGCGTTGTGCAGAATGTCGGAACTGCAGCTGCCATATACGAGGCAATCGCTCTGAATAAGCCGCTCATCGAGCGTGTCGTAACTATTACGGGTTCTGCCGTATCGCATCCGAAAAACCTCCTCGTGCGCATTGGAACGCCCTTTAACACCCTCCTGGAATATTGCGGCTATGACAATTCAGACGAAAACAAGGTGGTTATGGGCGGACCGATGATGGGCAAGGCACAGAAATATTTAGATGTGCCGGTTGTGAAGGGGACTTCGGGGATTTTGTGCATTGCGGCAACCGATGTCGTGGTTCTAACAGACCGTCCTTGTATCCATTGCGGGCGGTGTGTGGAGACTTGCCCGATGGGGCTTAACCCGACAGAACTCGCCTCACTTGTTGAAAACCGCCAGTGTGATGACCTCTTGAAGCTCGGGCTGATGGATTGTATGGAGTGCGGCGCTTGTGCTTACGTGTGTCCAGCACGTCGCCAGCTCGTTCACTGGATACGCCTCGGTAAGATGGAGGTCGGGAGATAGGGGCTAATGATGAATGGAGAACGGTGAATAGTGAATTGAGAATAGTGAATGATGAATTTAGAATTCTATTCCCAACACCCAATGCCCAACACCCAATTTGAAGGAGATATATGTTCCGAGAACTTTTGCAATCGCGCGAATTGATATGGAACCTGGTGAAGCGTGACTTGAAGACGCGCTATAAGTCTTCTGTCCTGGGCTTTTTCTGGTCATTCGGCAAGCCTCTTTTCTTGATGCTGATCTTGTGGGTGGTCTTCACAACGGTCTTGCGCCTGCCGCAGTTCAAACAGAGAAACCCCGATTTCCCATTTGCATTGCATCTATTGACGGGGGTCCTGGCGTGGACTTTTTTTTCGGGCGGACTCAGCGATGCGATGTATTCCATATACACCAATGCCAATCTTGTCAAGAAGGTGAAGCTTAACGCGGCGGTTTTCCCCGTCTCGTCCGTGTTTGCAAATCTCATCAATTATCTTCTGGCGCTGCTGGTGCTCTTTTGTTTTATGCTGGCATATCGTGCGCCATTTACGCCCTATATCCTCCTTTTGCCTCTGGTCGTAATTCTCCAGACGTTTCTGATGCTCGCACTGGCGCTTTTGCTCTCGGCGCTGTATGTCTTTTATCGAGACGTTGGCTCCATCCTTGAGATTCTGTTAACGGGCTGGTTTTATGTAACACCAATTATATATCCCTTCTGGCTCGCAGAGCAACAAATCCCAAAGCGCTTCGCCTCGTGGGTTTATTATGCTTATCTACTGAACCCAATCACGCCTTTAGTTATTGCGTATCGGCGACTACTTTTCCACCCGCTCTTAAACCCGCCGGAGATGCCCGATGCCGGTCTATTTTATTACCTGCTTTATACATTCTGTCTTGCCTGCATAGCCTGCATCCTCTTCAAGCGCGTCTTTGCCCATTATGCCATCAGATTTGCCGACGAACTGTGACCCCTTCGGTCATCCCAAAACCTTAAAGTCCCTATAAAAATGAGATTTGGGTTAGTTAAACACTTTGACTGTTTCATTGATTCCGCTTTTATTTTGTCAGGGACTCTTTGTCCCCGAATACGTCAGATGTCTCAACAAAGGTGAGTGAGAATATATCCGAGCTATTTCATAAAAATTAGCCTTGACAGGGAAAAGTGGGAAACGTTATTTAGTCCATAATTATTTATGGAAGTAGATTTTTCAATCTTCACGGAAGCAAATAAGGGAATTTACTAATTCCTTTGCCGGAGTGGCGGAATGGCAGACGCAGAGGACTCAAAATCCTCCGAAGATAACTTCGTGTGGGTTCAACTCCCACCTCCGGCACCACATCCTTTCTACTCAAAAGTATTCCCGCCGTCGCGTGCTTAAGCGACACTCTCCGGGGAAATAGCGGTCTGCCTACTTTTTTGCACAGGGAAAAGTCAAGGGGCATCCGGGTGGTTTCACTGACCAACCAATCGGGTGATGTAAAGTTCGGGGTATGGAAGTGGCGAAACTTATTTCCATATTCCGGGGTATGGATTTTAATGTTATGGTGATAGATGGTGATAGATGCCGATTGATTATCTTTGACCTCGATGGGACATTGGTGGATACTTTTGAAGACATTACGGCGGCAGTCAATTTTGCCCTCACAAGGCTGGGCTTTCCGCCTCGCACAACATCACAAGTTCGGAGTTGCGTGGGCAACGGTGTGCGGAAGTTGATGGAACGTGTGGTGGAAGATTCTAAAATCCCGGATTCACAATCTAAAAGCAGCAATTTACTCGACAGTGCCGTAATGTTCTGGATGGAATATTATAGAGCCCATCCAGCCGACCGGGCACATATTTATGCCGGTGTGATTGAGACGCTTAAAGCCCTGCGCATTCGGGATATTAAAACCGCCGTTCTCTCCAACAAGGTTCACGAAATAACCCTGCGTGTGCTGGATGAAGTCGGCTTGACGAACTTCTTTGATTACATACTTGGCGCAAGCGATACAGTTCCCCCAAAGCCCTCTCCTGCGGGTGTCATTTTCTTAATGGACAATTTCGGCGCAAAGCCCTCCGAGACCTGGGTAATCGGAGACGGAGAGCAGGATGTGCGTGCAGGCTTTTGGGCAGGCTGCCACGTGTGCGGGGTTTCGTATGGAATTCTCGACCGCCCGAAACTAAAGAAACTGGGGGTGAGGTGTATTCTGGACTCACTTGAGGTCCTGCTGGGATGCCTTTGAAGAAAAGTAAAAAAATGTATTTTTCTCTTGCAAGTAGAATAGTTTATTCGTAAGAGGTTTTCCAGAAGTAAATATGAGAGTGAAACTTTGCGATAAGTGAGAAGGTTTGTTTCACCGGATTAGATGGGGTGATGATATATGATATTTGGGAAAAAGACCACAGTCGGTGTTGATATTGGTTCCAGTATGGTAAAGGTGGTTCAGCTCAAACGAGCCGGAAAGGGCATCGAGCTGGAGAAATTTGCAATGGAGCCGATATATGCTGGCAGGGAAAAGAAGCCGAGCGGGGTGGAGGCAAAGGATCTGAAGACGGCAGCAACCCGCCGTGCTTTAGAGAGGGCGGGCATAAATGCGAAATATGCCATCTCTTCGGTGAGTGGTGAATCCATCATTGTGCGTTATATTCAGCTTCCCGAAATGCCCGAGCAAGAACTCCAGAACGCCCTGCGGTGGGAGGCGGAGGAATATATCCCATTTCACATTGATGAGGTCAACCTGAGCTCTGTGATTTTAGGCAAAGCCGGTGGCGAGGCAGCAGGAAAAGTAAATGTCCTTTTGGTTTCCGCAAAGAAAGACCTGATAAATGAGCACCTGGAAATCATAAACCGCGTGGGTCTGACCCCCCTTATCGTTGATGTGGATTCTTTTGCCTTCCTTAATTGCTTTGAGATGAATCATACACCTACCCCTTCGGATATTGTTGCCCTGATAAATATCGGTGCGGAGATAACGAGCATCAATGTGTATATGGGCGGGACATCCCGGTTTTCCCGCGACATCTCCATCGCCGGGGATTCAATCACAAGTGCCATCGCTGCGAAGTTGAATATAGACTTTGTCAGTGCAGAGAAGATGAAGATTTCGGAGGGTATTCCACCTGTGGAGGAGGCGACTACAACCGAGGCGGAAGGGGGCGGACTGATGGCAACCATTCGTGGCACGGTGGAGAAAATCACTGGCGAAGACCTGGGAGAAGATACCTCCGAGGCACTTGCCCAGAGGGTCATACGCAATAACCTGCAGAACCTGTTCGGCGAAATTAGCCGCTCGATACAATTCTTCGAAAATCAAGCAGCGGGGCAGACTGTACAGAGGGTGATTCTGGGCGGAGGTAGCTCCAAGATGAAAAACATAGTCCCGTTTCTCTCAAAAGAACTGGATCTGCCAGTTGAGATTATTGACCCGCTACGCCGTATAACGGTTAAGGACACCCTAACGAGTGATATATCTATTGCAAAAGAGATGCTGGGTGTCGGAATCGGATTAGCCTTACGAAAGGTGGTAGAATAAATGATCAGGATTAACCTCCTTCCCCCGGAGCTGTCCAGGGCAAAGCGAGGCAGAGTCAAACTGGGTGTCCCCCCCAGTGCCACGGCCCTTATATTCCTCATCCTCATCCCGCTATACGCCGCAATAGTGGTATTCGGGTGGTGTTGTTACAACAAGAAAGTAAAGGACGACAGAGCGGTGAGCGACCTCAAGCGGACGCGCGAGGAAATAAAGGGACAGGTCGCGCAAAAGATGTCGGAATTCAAAGACCTATTAGAGTTAAAGACACTGCTCGCGAACCAGCTCGAAATCCTGGACGCATTAAATCCCGAGACGCGCCTATTGTGGTCGGAGAAGTTGCGGATGATATCGGCGCTCATCCCGGAGGGGGTATATCTAACGAACGTAAGCGTAACGGAGCACATCGGCGAGAGAGAGACAGACGAATCCATCGAGCGCCGTCGCACGTGGACAGAGAGCGGGCAGAAGGGAGCGCCCCCACCGGTAATCAACAAGCCCATCATCACGCAGACACTATACATAACGGGCATCACGTGTGCAGACGACCAGGAGCAACGCCTAATGCACATCATCAGATTACACGATGCAATGAAGTCCTACTCTGCACGAGGATTGGACGGAAAGATGCATCGCTTTATGGATAATTTTGGAGACCTTATCCGTATTGACCCGACTTTTGTGGATACGGTTGCCGGGCGCACCATAAACCGGTTCAGACTGATATTGAAGACACAACCGTTTACGACAGCCGACTCTACTAAGTAGTCGGACGGAATGACACGGAACGTTCGGTCTGTCTTACAGATGCCTTACAGACACGTTCGCCTGTGGCGAATAGAAAGAGAGGAGGAGAGATGGCTTTTTCAGAACAGGATAAAAAGACTCTCTCGATAGGTGTGTTCATTGCGGCAGTAATATTTGTCGGGCTTGCATATTGGCACTTCTTCTTCCTTAAACTGCACTACAAGCAGAACACTGCCCAGAAAACCACCATAAAGGCAGAGATAAAAGGATATAAGGAGCAACTGGCTGAAATCCGCAAAGCGGAGGCGCAACGCGACCAGATTGATAAGATGCGGGCTGTCGTAAAGGAAACCGCAAAACGTCTCCCTGATAGACCCGATGCCCCCGGCTTTTTCAATGAACTCATAAGGATACTACGCATCACCGGTGTCCAGACAACCCGCGTTGACCCGCTAGCTCCACGCGGGCAGACCCTGTATACCGAAATCCCTTATAGCATTGTCTCACGGTGCCGATACCACGAGTTCGGACAATTCCTCAATCTTATAGAGGAAAATCAGAGGCGCTTTATGCGGGTGAATTCCTTTAACATAACCAACAATGACCAGCGCCCCAGTGTGCATCCCGTAACTGTCGGGATTTCCACCTTTATGTTCAATAAATAATCCGCATCAGGCGGACTGAGGCTACCGCGTGAAAAAGATATCAATAAGGAGTAAGATATGAGAATCCGAATCCTTTTTTTCGGGAGCCTTGCCATACTTCTTTTGGTGGTGCAGGCAACCGGTGGCACCGCAGCTAAAATAGCTCAAAAACTGGCGCCCGGAGACGCTACCGGCGACTTAGATAAAGTGGAAGGAGAGAGCCGACCACCGAGACCCTCACCAACACCACGCGAGATGATCTCCGAGATCCAGCTCCTCACCCTCCCCAAGGGGAAACCTATACTCAAGGAGAGTGAAGAGCCTGCTAAACCCCTCAATCTACTTGAAAATCCACAGGTCAGGAGGATCCTGAGACCCCAACCGAGTTTCATTTACGACCCCGGGGAGTTAAGAGACCCGATGATTGTCCCGTGGGTGCGCCACACCATCCTCGTCAGGGAATTTCTCCAGAACCTGCAAAAACTCATCAAGGAGAAGAAAATCACCCAGGCAAAATCACTCATTAAACAGATAGAGGAAATCCTGCCGGACGTCACAAATTTAGAGATGCGTAATAATGCTTCTGCACAGCTTGCCATCATAAAGCAAAAACTCGCCAGCGCCGAAGCGGTACCCGGGGAAATAGCAACCGAAGCCGCTCCCACACCCATCCCCACACCCGTAATTCACATTCCCGCCTGGATAAAAACACACGTCGGGGGCGTGATATGGGCACCGAGGTCGCAGGACCGTATGGTCCTGATTGGCGACGAGATATTAAAAGAGGGACAGAAAATCCCCAAATACCCCGATGCAGTGATACAAAAGATTAATCCCACAACGGTCATAATTTCCTATCGGGGACTCGCTGTCGAGGTCGCCGTTGCGCGCGAGGAGTAATTTTTCGCCCAGAGGGGCAAGTAGAGAAGTATGAATAGTGAATGGTGAATAGAGAATTATGATGGAACATTCGCCCGTGGCGAAGTGACCGATGATGCCTGATTCCCGCAATCGGTTGGAACATTCGCCTGTGGCGAAAATGACTAAAATGAAAGGAGCGGGCAGAATGGTAAAATTTAGAACATTCCCATTGGTTTGCGGAATCACGTTAACACTTATACTGGTGGGGACAGCGGTGTGTGCCCCTAAACTCATCTCCGGCATAAGTGTCAGCACAGAAGGGAATCGAGAGACACTCCACATCTTTGTTAAGGGCGTCTCCCCCCCAACGGAAGTGCCCTGTTACCGTGATTACGCATTCAGGCACGCGGGCTACGGGTATCTGGAATTCCCCGGGGCTGTGCTGAACTGTCGGAAGCCGACCCTCGAACATAATGGCATCTATCTCCAGCGCATACAACTGCAATCTGATGAGAGCAGTCGTAATCCGGTAACGCGTGTGTTTTTCTATCTGAAGAAATGGATACCTTATACCATCAAGCAGGACAAAGGCGAGATAAAGGTCATCTTTAGTCCGAAGTCTCCCGAAGCTATCGCCGACACACTTCCCGAAGCATATTTCTCCATAATGCAAACTTCAAAACGCAAAATGCAAAATGCAAAATTATCCAATCCGAAATTTGCAACTCCCAATTTGCAACTTCCAATTTGCAATTCGCCCCCCGACCTGCTTGATAAATATGTGGATGCGGTGAAATTGAGTAAAAAATTCCCAATCCTGCTTGCGCAGGCAACACCTGGGGAGAAAGAGTCAGACGTAAAAACCCCCTCCGCGGAATTTTACGTCCCGCCTTCGGGAAAGGAGACCGCACCCAGAGCCGCCCCAGCGATTCTGCCGCAGGAGGACATCTTTGCGCAGCTGGTGACTTTGCGCTTCAAGGATGCCGATTTGCAGAACGTGATTCGTATGATTGCGCAAAAGACGGGGTTGAACGTGATTATGGCACGTGAGCAGGTTACGGGAACAATAACGTTGAATTTAGAAGATGTGCCGCTCGGTGCCGCACTCGATGCCATCTTAAAGACGCGCGGGCTGGCATTTGTGCGGGAGCCGGGGGAGATTGTCCGCATAGTCCCCCGCTCCGAAATCAGGGCTACGGTGATCGAACTCAAGACCGTCCACATCCCCGTAAACTGGGTTCCGGCGCCGAGGCTCGCCGAGACCCTGCGACCATTTTTAAGTAAGGCTGAAGGCGCACAGATTCAGGCTGATGCCGACTCCAATGCCCTCATTATAACCGATACGCCTCCCAATGTGGATACACTCATCGCCCTCGAGGAGAAATTGGATGTCCCTGAAAAACAGGTGATGATAGAGATGCGCCTTGTGGATATCGGACGCGATGCCCTGCGCCAGATTGGAAGTAATTGGTCTCTCACGCAGAAAGTCGAGCCTAAAAGAATCCCCATTATCGAGAAGGAAACCATAACGAATCCCATCACGGGGCAGGTGGAAAAGATCATTGAAAGAATTACCGGTTACACAGAAGTGTGGGACAAAACACCGGATGCCTTTAACTCTTTCGCCAGACTCTATCCCCCCGGAGGCGCCCAGTGGAGCTGGGGCAAGGCGGTAAGTATACTGGGTGAGGATTTTGACTTTGACATCTTTGCAGAGGCTTATTCCCAGAAAGGGCTGGTGCGAGTCCTTGCTAATCCAAAAGTAATTACGCTTAACAACATCCCCGCCAAAATTGAGATGACTGAGGAGATTCCTTATACCGATACGGTGATTGGTTCCGGAGGTGCACAGACCGTAAAGGCGGAATTCAAGGAGACCGGCATCACTATGGAGGTTACGCCGAATATCACAAACAACGGTTACGTCCGTATGAAAATCAAGCCCGAGCAAAAGATTTATCGAGGTCTGGATAAAGTTTCGCACAGGTATCCCCAGGTGGACAAACGTTCGGCTGAAACAAACGTGATTGTGAGGGATGAGCAAACAGTCGTCATTGGAGGCCTTCGTCAGCATATTGATACCCTCACCTTAAGTGGCACCCCCTGGTTTATGGACATCCCCGTTATCGGCTGGCTCTTCAAAAGCTCATCTACCGAAAAGAAGAAATTAGAGATGGTGATGTTCGTCACGCCTCATATTATAAAGGAACCCACCCTGACTGATACAGAGAAGCTCCAGTATGAACAGATAGATTATGAGTGGGAATTACCGTCTGATTTCTTTAGGGAAAAGAAGGGTCAAAAAAGCTCCACGAAGTAATAAATCGAAAAACGAGTAAACCTGAAGGAGATTTTCGAAGTTTCCTTTAAGCGAGAAACATCAGGAGGTAAATATAAATGTTGGGCATTAAATTTGCCGTAAGAGAAAGGTTTGCCATAAGTAAAGTTGGAAATTTCAGCGGGCTTAAGAACGTTTGGGGAGGAATCTTTATAGTTCTTATGCTCCTTTTGAATATATGCGCCTTTGCACAGCTACCTTGTCCGCTTTATCTGGGGGATGTCGCAGATACTGTTACGGGTGTAAAAATCAAGGGTGCATCGGCGGATAATTATACCGACCTCGACCTGAAGGGCGTTGGGGATATGAACGGTGATGGATTTGAGGATTTCGCCATCAGCTTTAAGCCGGGGGAATCCGCCGTAGGCTGGTTTCGCCTGATTTCGGGACTGGAGGCAGTTGCCGCTACCGGCGGGGAGTTAGATATTTCCCCGGAAGAGAGCCGGAACCCTAACGGCGTTGGATGTTCTGTGGCTGGCGCCGGCGATGTGAATGGAGATGGACTGGACGATATCCTCCTGGGTTCCCCAAGTGGGACACCTTCAGGTGCGGCATATCTTGTCTACGGTTCAGACCAGGTGGTTCAGGAGAAGGAAACCCAGGCGACCCTTGCCTGGATTGAGGCACATCGAGGTGTCCGCCTGGATGGCATCAGTGAGAACGACGATTGTGGCTGGAGCGTGGCAAGTGCCGGTGACTTTAATGGCGATGGTCTGGACGACTTCCTGGTCGGGGCACCGGCGGCTGACCCATCCGGTAATGAGAATGCTGGCGAGGCATACCTCATCTTCGGCAACCGGGAGGGAATAGGTGTCGGCGGTGTATTGGAGCTGGAACGCCTCGATGGCACAAACGGTGTATGTTTCTATGGTGGGAAATCTTATGACTTTGCCGGGTGGAGCGTTGCCGGTGCCGGCGATGTGAATGGCGATGGATATGATGACATCCTCATTGGTGCCAGTGAAGCCGACGCAAATGGCGAAAATAGCGGTGCTGTTTACGTGATTTACGGCGGAACGAGTGCCCCCGGCTCGGGCGGACTCTGTGCACTGGAGAATTTAGGTGCACGGGGGTATAAGTTTGTCGGAGAGGCAGCTTACGATTATCTTGGCTGCTCAATTTCAGGCGGGAAAGATGTCAATGGCGATGGCTATTCGGATTTCCTTATGGGTGCATACCTGGCAGAGTATAGCGAATTTCGCCCGAATGTGGGAAAGGCATACCTCATCTACGGAAAGGGCACCGGTATCACAGCTTCCCTTGATGATTTGAACGGAGCCAATGGGGTTGTTATACTGGGAATTGATGAGGACGACTTTCTGGGTTTTGATGTTGCACTGGTCGGGGATGTCAATTCTGACGACAAAGCCGATATATTGATAGGTGCACCGGGGGCATATCAATATGGCGGTAAACAACTCGGGGAGAGCTACCTGATTTACGGTTCAGAGATTTTTGGCGCAGGTGGCTGGTTTGACGTTTACAACCTGAATGGTGCGAATGGCACGAGGCTTTACGGCGGCGGGATGGATGCGGAAAGCGTCCAGTCCGGCATCCGTGTGGCATCTGCCTGTGATGTGAACAATGACGGCGCCGATGATATACTCATAGGGAGCCTCAAGGGCGGGCAGTGCTTCCTGATTTATGGCGTTACCATAAATATCCAGATTGCCCCCAATTTTATTGAGATTGACTCATTCGTTCCACCCGAAGGCGAATTTACCGTCTATAATAAAGGAACCGGTCTGCTCTGGGTTACATCAATTGTTCCGGAAGATGATAAGTATAAAGACTGGTTCACCTTTTCTCCTCAACCTTCGTTTAACATCGGCTCTAATGGAGAAGAAGAAGTTACCTGTTCGGTAGATTTTGACCTTGTCCCGATGGGGACTACGGAAGACATTCGTTTGCTGGTTTATTCCAATGATACAAAGAATTCACCCTATCCACGCGGCGTTTATGTCAATGTCATTAAATACACACCAACCCCCACACCGACTCCGACGCCGACACCAACACCCAACCCGCATATTCGCGTGGACCCGAATCAACTCACTTTTAAGAGGGGAGACCCCTGCGACATAGACACTCCGGCGAAGGGCAGTTCCAAATCCACCATACTCACTTACCGAACTGTGCGGCTCATTCGCGGTGATATTGACCCCACAGCCCAGAAGGGCTTAAACTTGAAGGATTCCGGCAGAGCTGCAAACCACCGCCATCTATTGATTCAACTCGCCAACTCGCCGACACTCGAAGACCGAAAGGCTCTCGAAGAAGAGGGAATCCATCTCCTGGGCTACATCCCGGATAATACGTTCTGGGCAACGATTGACCCAGAAGTAACTCTGGGGTCGGTGCGTGCATCGGGCGGCATCCTGTGGGCGTATGACCTACCGCCAAAATACAAACTCGCTCCCTCGATAGATGAGGGCACATTTCCGCCCGGTATCGTCTCTGAAAATGGAGAAGTGCTTTTCTATGTGCGGGCATTTTCAGATGTCTCGGATGCTGAATTTCAAAAGACTCTCCAGAACGTAAAGGCGAAATACACATTCTGTGGCAAGGCATTCCGGGGCGTCTGGAAAGTCCGCTGCAAGCCCGGAGACATAACGGCACTGGCGGGACTGGATGTGGTCGAGTGGATTGAGCCTTGTCCAGCCCCGAATAAGGTCTGTAACGCAC
Organism: uncultured Candidatus Sumerlaeota bacterium; assembly: GCA_964526215.1. GTDB lineage: Bacteria > Sumerlaeota > Sumerlaeia > MWCT01 > MWCT01 > CAZGKP01. The sequence continues at coordinate 18,069 of CAZGKP010000006.1, read as the reverse complement.
ACATCCGTGAGCGCGCTAACGTGAACCCGCTCCAGGATAGAACCGACCCGCTGTGGGACCCACGTCTGGATGACCTTGGACTTTCGGAGGGCGTAACCGGTGAGGGTGTTACGCTTGCCATCTGGGATGAAAACGCAGTGGATGCCCACAAAGAATTCAACTTCCTCAGGATTTTTTCGGGTGATGATTCAGTTGTGCCGAAAGTAAGGCAGCCAAAACCTCCCTGGTGGTGGAAAGACCTGTTTGGTGCTGATGCCTTATGGGAAACTAACTATTATTCTGTATCCCATTCCACCCATATGGCGGGCACAATTGGCGCTCTGGGTTATAGAAATATCTACGAAGACCTGATAGATCATATAATGGGGAGAACGGGTGAACTTTCTACCTGTCAATTTTTGTATCTCGATGCCAATAATGACTATAAGGTGGATATTGCTGACCTCCTGTTATTTTTACAACGGAAGACCATAACTGCCAAAGGTATGGCGCCAAAGTGCGACCTCTACTCTTACGATTTCTCTGGCGATACCGCCGAGATGGCTACCGCTGTGAGCGAGTATAACGTCCGGGTCTCCAATCATTCTTATTCTCCTGAAATTGGCTGGGAAGTCAGATATGAAAAGGTTCCCAACCCCCTTGCTCCGGGTGGGTATCTACTATACCCCTACTGGCTGTATATGGGGAACGGTGGCGAATTTGGGCGTTACTCGGCGGAAACAAGAGAATGGGACCGTATTGCCTATGAGACCGGACTTTTGATATGCAAGGCATCGGGGAATCACGCCTTAGATGGTCCTGATGTGGGTAAGCCGCCGGACGAGGCATATTGCGTTGACGGTCCTTATGACTGTATTGACCCGAAGGGGTCGGCTAAAAATGTAGTTACGGTAGGTGCCGTAAATGATGATGGTGAACGTCAGAGTGCCAGCAGCTCCGGTCCTGTGGATGACGGGCGCATCAAACCGGATATAGTCGCCAGTGCACACAGTGTTATTTCCACCGGTGCAGGTAATTGTTACTTCGATTCACTCTTTGCCACCTGGTTGAAATATGGAGGACTGATGACGAAGTCCGGAAATATACCCACAACCTCAACCATTTCGGATTTCGACCGTTACGGGAGTTCAAATGCCTGCGCAGCCGTATGCGGTTGCAGCGCTTTATTGTGCCAGATTTATGAGGCAATGTTCGGTGAAAAAGCTGCGCCCGAGACATTGAAGGCGTTCCTCATCCACGGTGCAAGGGAAAATGGACCTGCCCCTGGTCCTGATTACGTCAATGGCTGGGGAGAACTGGATGTATATAACAGTTCGCAAATCCTCCTCGATAAGGCTTTTCTGAACGGTTCGGCTCGCACAGGCTTGCCAAAACCGATGAAGTTCCCCGTTTATGTGGCGGGAGGTTCTCCCCTGAAGGTTACGCTGGACTGGACTGATGCACCGGGTAAGCCAGAATCTAAAGTAAACCTCATAAATGACCTTGATTTACTCCTGATTGACCCCAACGGCGACCCGCATTACGCCTGGAACCTCGACCCGTGGGAGCCGGAAGAGCCCGCCACACAGACCGAGGAGAATCATACGGATAATGTCGAGCAGGTCTATGTCGAGAATCCCACTCCCGGGATATGGTGTGTGCAGATTACGAGCTACAACCTCCCCAGCGGTGTGCAGGATTTCACCCTCGTCAGCGAGGGGATTCTGCCTATTGTATCACAACCACAGTTCTTCACCATTTACAACGATGGAGATGGTCCCCTGACAGTTTACTCGATTACGTGTGATACAGACGTCCGCTGGCTGAAGGTTACGGCTAATGGCGAAAAGGTGAATGACCTTATTGTCGCGCCACATAGTTCAGTGCAGGTCGCTGTTGAGGTGGATTTCGCATACTCTCCCGAGGGACAGACAGTGCTGCTGACCATAAATTCAAACGATGAGGAGAATACGCCTGTCGTCCGAATTCTGGTTAGATTGTAAGTCTCGCAAAGAAGCGGGAATATCAATGCCTCCGGGTTGGAAAATACTCCGGGGGCATTTTCATTCCGGGAACCAGAGAAAAATTGCCTTTGGGGGATTACAACTTTCTGGCTAGGATGCGGGTGAATTTAACTGCACGCCCGATGCGGTCTCTTAAATCTTTGCCTGCCTTTATCTCGCGAATTAACGCACTGCCTATTATTATGCCGTCCGCTTTCCCCTTTAACAATGCAACGTGCTGGGGTTTTGAGATGCCGAATCCGACTGCTATGGGCTTATGGGTGAGTTTGCGTAATTCAATAAGATGCGATGTGATTGTCGTGTCCAATTTCTCTCGTGCGCCCGTTACGCCCTTTGTGGATATGTAATAAATAAAGCCGGTAGATTTCTGAGCGATTTTGCGCGCACGTTTGAGCGGCGTGGTGGGTGCAATTAAAAACACGTGGCTCAATCCCGCCGAATCGCATAGGGTGATAAATTCCCCCGCCTCGTCGGGAGGCAAATCGGGAACCAGAAGTCCATCAATCCCGATTCGCTCGCAATCGGTCACCAGTTTCTCCAGACCGTATTTGTAAAATGGGTTATATGCGGAGAATAAAAGGAGCGGGATTTGTGTCTTTTCCCGCAGGCGCCCCGCCAGTGCCAGAATCCTTTTAAGTGTGGTGCCAGCATCGAGCGAGAGCGCTGAAGCCTTCTGTATCGTGGGACCATCTGCTATAGGGTCGGAGAAGGGCACGCCAAGTTCAATCAAATCAGCGCCAGCCTTTTCCAGTTCAGGGATAAGAGCCTCGGTAGTTTCGAGGTCGGGGAAACCCGCTGTGAGATAGAGGATGAAGGCGGTTTTTCCGGCGGCACGTTTTTC
>CAZGKP010000006.1:0-15215 GCA_964526215.1 uncultured Candidatus Sumerlaeota bacterium | reverse complement strand
GGAAGAGTTTTTCGATTCGATTCATTTGGTCACCTTTGTGTTAATCCGCTGGTCCAGATTTCGAATATCTCCTGCTGAATCTATAATCAAAAAGATAACCGACTTTTAATCACTGCGGTTTTGCATGCAACAAATTTTTCCCCTTGCCATGCCTTAAGGTATAACCATAAAGTCATAACAAAAATAGAAAAGGAATTACGTTATGAGCGGTTATAAGAGAAACTTTGCAAGAACTGTATTATGTGTTTTTACGTTTCTGGCTACGGTATCGCTTTGTGCTCAAACCGCGCCTCAAAAAAATATCCTTACCATTCATTACCATCGCTATGACGGTGATTACGACAATCCGGGTATCTGGACGTGGGACGGCATCGGTAAAAAGACACCCAAACAGCAAGAGATTTTCCCTGTTGGGAAAGATGACTTCGGTCCAATCTTTCACCTTGACCTCGATAAATACGGACTGGATAATGAACACGATAAAATCGGGTTGCTACCACGCCTTAACAAAGACTGGAATAAAAAAGACGGCGGCGACCGCTACTGGACTCCTGAACTCGGTCGCAATGTATACCTCGTTGAGGGGAAATCAATAGTGTTTGAGAAACGCCCCGACATCTCTCCCAAATTGCTCACCGGTTACATTGACGCCGATACCGAAATCACCGCCCTTCTCACGCGCAAGATGCCGCGCGCAAAAATCAAGCCCGAAACGTTCACACTAATTGATGATAAGGGCAAACCCGTTAAAATAGTAAAGGCGGTGCCCATTCCCCGAAATGCCAGCAGCACGCGCAAGGTGCGCATCATACTCGGTGAATCGCTCGCTTACAAGACACACTCATATACCCTCTCGGCAAAGGGCTTCCCCTCATCACGCCCCCGCAACGTCATCCCGCGCAAAATACTCTCCGACCCGAATAAATTCTACGACCCCGCTGTCGTCCTGGGCGCCAGCTATTCAAAAGAAAAAACCACCTTTCGCCTCTTTGCACCAACTGCCGACAATGTCTTTGTTGTTATTTACCATAAATCGAAAGAGAAAGAAGGACGCCGCGAATTCGCTATGCAAAAACGACCTAAAGGTATCTGGGAAAAGACCGTCCCCGGCAACCTCAAGAATAAATATTATATGTATCGCCTAAAAGGCGCAGATTTTGACCCCAATCTTGAGGTGGTTGACATCTATGCCCGTTGCGTAAGCACTAATGGCGGGCGCGGCATAATTGTTGACCTCGCTTCAACGAACCCGCCCGGCTTCGAGCCGACAAAAAAACCGCCAGTGAAAAATCGCACCGATGCCATCATCTATGAACTGCACATCCACGATTTCACAATCGCCCCCAACTCCGGCGTGAAACAAAAGGGACTCTTCCTCGGACTCACCGAGACCGGCACACATCTCCCCGGCGAGCCATCTATCAAGACCGCCCTCGACCACCTGACCGCACTCGGCGTAACCCACGTCCAGCTAATGCCGATACAGGACTTCGATAATGATGAAACGGTCTTTCACGCATCAAACTGGGGCTATATGCCGGTGAATTTCAACTCGCCTGAGGGCTGGTTCGCCACAAAAAAAGACGATACGACCCGCATCACCGAATTCAAACGCCTCGTCCAGACGCTCCACGAAAAAGGCATCCGCGTTATTATGGATGTCGTCTATAATCACACCGCCCCGGCTGCCAGCTTCAACAAAATCGTGCCGAATTACTATTTCCGCAAGCGCGATGACGGGAGTTATTACAACGGCTCCGGCTGCGGCAATGAGTTCAAGAGCGAAAACCCGATGGCAAGAAAATTCATCCTCGACTCACTCAAATACTGGGTTACCGAATATGGCATTGACGGTTTTCGTTTTGACCTGATGGGGCTTATTGACTTAAAGACTATGACTGATGCGGCGCGGATGCTCCACGAGATTGACCCAAGCATCCTGATTTACGGCGAGCCGTGGGCGAGCGGCACATCGGGACTGAAATCCCTCACCGATATGGGCAAGCAAAAGGGACGCGGCTTCGGCGCATTCAACGCACACATCCGCGATGCCATAAAAGGCTCACCCAGCGGCTCCGACCCCGGTTTTATTCAGGCGGGAAATCGCACCCGCGACATCATCAAGGGAATCGAGGGGGCTATTCACGACTGGACAAAGAACCCTGACGAGGCAATTGCATACTGTGCCTGCCACGATGACTATACGCTCTGGGATAAAATTGCAAAAACCGCAAAAGTTTCCGCAAAGGAACGCGAAAAGATGCAGAAACTCGCCGCCGCCATCGTCTTTACCTCACAGGGACCAACATTTATCCACTCCGGTCAGGAGATGTGTCGCACCAAAAAAGGCAATCCGAACACATACAGCGCGTCCGAGGAAATCAACCAGATAAACTGGCAGTGGAAAAAAGAACATCGCGGGGTATTTAATTACTATAAGGGAATGATTGCGCTGCGGAAGGCGCATCCATCTTTCAGGCTACCGAATCGCACCGAGATTAAAAAACGGCTGAAGTTTGATACAAACCTCCCTTCGCCGAAAACCGTTGCATTTACGTTGGATGCTGCCGGTGTCCCCGGCGAGACGTGCAAAAAGATTTATGTGATTTTCAACGCCGACACAAAGCCGCTCACCTTTAATCTCCCACCCGGCGAATGGAAGATTATTGTGAAGGGTGCAAAGGCAGGAACAAAGGTTCCGGGCAAGGCAACAAAGACCGTAAAAGTTGCCTCACGCTCCGCTCTTATCTGCCTGCAATAGTAATTGTATTCCCGGGGCAATTCGATTTTTATTGTCAGTTGTCAGTTTTAGCTTTTAAATTGCCGGCAGATGTCACCTGGGTGACTACGTGGCGAGGCGGGCACGTCCCTTTGCCCATTGGCGTCGCCTCCCTATCGCTTCTTTCATTGTTACCGAGAGCGGATATGTCGCCTTTATGGCAGCCAGTATGCCATCGGTAGTTATGTCGGTCTGTTTTTCAAATGCATCGTAGAGTGCGGCAATGGTGGCTTGCTCAATTTCCGAACCGCTGAAGCCTTTCGCTTCCTTTGCGAGCGAATCGAGGTCGAAGTTCTCAGGTTCACGTTGGCGCTTTTGCAAATGAATGGTGAATATCTCGCTCCGCTCTTCGGGAGTTGGCAGGTCAACAAAGAAGATTTCATCAAAGCGCCCTTTCCTTAAGAGCTCCGGCGGCAATATCTCCACTTCATTTGCAGTGGCAATAACAAAGACCGACGCTTCTTTTTCCTGCATCCAGGTGATGAGTGTGCCGAATACGCGTGAGGTGGTGCCGCTGTCGGAAAAGGAAGAAGATTGAATGCCCGCAAAGCCCTTGTCTATCTCGTCTATCCACAGGATTACGGGCGAGACAGATTCGGCGATTGAGATTGCCCTGCGCACGTTCTGTTCGGATGAGCCGACGAAGCTTGAGAAGAGTCGCCCCATATCGAGCCTCAAAAGAGGCAGCGACCATAGATTCGAGACCGCCTTTGCGCACAGGCTCTTCCCACACCCCTGCACGCCGACAAACAGGACGCCTTTTGGGACGGGCAGTCCAAACTCACGTGCCTTTGGCGAAAAAGCCAGACGCCGTTTCGACAACCACCTCTTAAGTGCGTACAAACCACCAACCTGCGTCATCTGTTCCTTTGCATCAATGTATTCAAGGATGCCGGTCTTACGAATAATCTGTTTCTTCTCCGAATAGATGAAGGGGACTTCTTTTGCCGTGAGGCGCCCCGTCATAACGAGCGCCTTTGCGAAGACGTTTTCCGCCTCGTTCAGAGTGAGACCGATTGCCGCCTCAAGGATGCTGGACTTCGCCTCCTCGCCCGTGTCCACTGTGAAATTGGGATGCTTGCGCACGTCATCGGCGACGGAGAGAAAGAGTTGTTCAAGGTCCCGACGCTCCGGGAGAGGGAAATCTATAATGGTAATATCTTTTTCGAGGTCGGATGGCAAATTCAATGTTGGCGAGAGGAGAATAACGGATGTGGAAGTCTGGCGCAGGAATGCGGCGAGGTCTCGTAATCCCCGCACCACCGCCGAGTCCTTCAGGTACGGGTGATAATCCTTCAGGACGAAGAGGGTGGGTTCTTGAAACGTCTGTATCTCTTTTAGGAGGAGGATAGGGTCTTTGGTGCCTTTTTTGCCCTCGGTTGCGTCGCCGACAGCGGCGCGGTGGCGCACCAACCCATTACTGATAGTCCAGACATAGACCTTTTTGTCGCGTTTGGAGGCGATGCGGTCAACCTCGTGCATAACGCGCTCTTCTTCCCAGCTCACCACGTAGATGATAGAGTAGCGTGCACGGATAAGTATCTCCAGTTCCTGGCGACCGTCGGTCTTCATTGGAGAGATAGATGTGAGGCTCTGTTTCTCTGTCATAATACAACCCGCAGATATGAGGTCAAGTTAGCCGCAGATGGAACATTCACCCGTGGCGAATTGCACAGATTTGCACAGATAGAGAGAATCAGCGAGAATCCGTTAAATCTGTGTTATCCGTGTGCCATTAAGAATAGAACGCGGATGACACGGGGCAGCATAGCCGCAACCAAAAATAAAAGTCGCGAAATTAGCGCCTTGATTACGACGGCGTCAACCGTTCAAAACAAGGAACTTATGGAACTATCAGCATGAACTCTTACGCAAAATTGGTAAAACCTGACGGATAGTAGTACAGATATGCACGGATGAAGAGAATCAGTAAGAATCCGCTGAATCTGTGTTATTTGTGGCTTATTCTATCGGTTTCAACCTGTATCATTCGATGCGAGTCCGGCTTTTGTCTGGCGCCGCAACCGGTTCAGTTTGCCCGCTATGAGGGCGCGTTGTGTAAACTTTAACCTGTCAACGAAAAGGACGCCGTTCAAATGGTCTACCTCGTGTTGAAGAACACGAGCAAGGTAACCTTCAGCCTCAATTTCACACTCTTTGAAGTCCTCATTCCTGAAGCGCAAACCGATGCATAAGGGGCGATATATCTCACCCTCAACGCCCGGAATTGATAGACACCCCTCGATAAAGGGATTATCTTCCTCAGATTGCCACAAAATCTCAGGGTTGATGAAGACCTGGAGACGGCGACTGGGCTTCGGCTCGTTTCTGGTGAGAACCTGTTCAACATCCAGGACGACCACCCGGCGCAATTCGCCGACCTGCGGTGCCGCCAGACCAATCCCACCCTTATAGTTATACATCGTTTCCGCCATATCATCAACCAATTTGCGCAAATCGGGCGTCATCGAAGTAAGCGGAGCGGATATGCCTTTAAGAGTCGGGTGTCCATAAATCAGAATTTCGAGTGCCATTTTCAAAAAGTCCCTTACTTGAAAGCATGAAATTATTCTTACCGAAGCCGAAGTCTCAAAGTCAACCCGAATCAGACAGAGGTTGCAATTATGACAGTTTCGGTCTTGACTCTTCCCCCACTCTATCGAAATCATATCTATATCGTTTATGCAGCTTTGACCACATAACATCCCGGGTTTTTTTTAGACATGAAACATTCGCCTGTGGTGAAATGAAAATAACGATAGCAAATTACGTTCGCGAACTCAAACAGGAACACCGGGCGGGTAATGCCACAGAGCCCACACACTATTCAGCGCTCAAAGGATTGATTGAGGGTCTTGCCTCCGGCATCACCGCCACCGTTGCGCCAAAGCGAATTGAGTGTGGTGCACCTGACTTTGTTATTTCTCACGGGACAAAATTTGGTCCACTCACTATCGGATACATCGAGGCAAAGGATGTCGGTAAGCCGCTGGATGAAGCAGAGCGCTCTGAACAACTGAAACGCTACCTGACTCTCCCCAATCTGATTCTGACCGATTATGTTGAATTCCGCTGGTATGTGGGCGGCGAGCGTCGTGCAGATGCGCGCCTTGCCTACATCAAAGCCACAGGGCAACTCGCCTCGGAAAAGAACGGTCCTGAAGCCGTTGAAGCCTTACTACGCGATTTCCTCGCACATCAGCCCGAAGCCATCACTCATCCTCAAAAACTCGCTATGCGTATGGCTCGCTTGACGCACATCACCCGCGACATCATAATCGAGGCGTTTGAGAGAGACAAAGCCTCTGATATACTCCGTGACATCCGCAAGGCTTTTGCCGAGGTTCTCATCCCCGACCTCGAGGCGCCTGAAAAGACCACCGAGTTCGCCGATATGTTTGCACAAACTATCGCTTATGGACTCTTCGCCGCACGCTGCAATCACAAATCATCCGCCCCGTTCCAGAGACTCGGCGCTGCCCGTGAAATCCCCAAAACTAACCCCTTCCTCCGCACACTCTTCGAAACAATTACCGGTTCCGACCTCGACGACGAACCCTATGCGGGTTTTGTGGATGACATCGTGAGCCTGCTTGCCCACACGAATATGGATGCGGTGCTGGAAAAGTTCGGCAAAGGCACACGCCGCGAAGACCCCGTTGTCCATTTCTACGAAACGTTTCTCGCAGCCTATGACCCCAAACTCCGCAAGTTGCGCGGCGTATATTACACACCGATGGAGGTTGTCTCTTATATTGTGCACTCGGTTGATTATCTACTCAAAAACCGCTTCGGCTGCTCTGAAGGGCTGGCTGATACAACCACAATAGATAGAAACATTCCCCCCACGAATCAATCCCCAATCCGCAATCCCCAATCCAAAATCCCCCGTGTTCTTATCCTTGACCCTGCCTGTGGCACGGGGACTTTCCTTTATTCCGTCATTGATTACGTCCGAGAACGGTTTATGGCGCGAAAGGATGCGGGTATGTGGTCTGGCTATGTCAGGGAACATCTTTTGCCACGCCTGTTTGGCTTTGAGCTGCTGATGGCGCCTTACGCCGTTGCGCATCTCAAACTCGGAATGCAACTTGCCGGTAACGATCTCCTATCAGAGAGCGATGCACGCCGCTGGGCTTATGACTTCGCAGGCAATGAACGCCTCGGTATCTATCTGACGAACACGCTTGAGGAACCCGAAAAATTCCCTGGTGACCTCTACGGACCTTTACGCATCATAACCGAGGAGGCAAATGCTGCTGCTCGCATCAAGCACCATCTCCCCATTATGGTTATTATGGGTAATCCGCCCTATGCAGGGCATTCGGCTAACCGCAGCTGGAAAATTAAACCCGGAAGCAAAAAGAAAGTCCGAAACTTCATCGGCGAACTACTGCAGGATTACTATTATGTGGATGACAAGCCGCTTGGCGAGCGTAATCCCAAATGGCTCCAGGACGATTATGTGAAATTCATCCGTTTTGCGCAATGGCGCATAGAGCGCACCGGCGCAGGCATCCTCGCCTTTATTACAAACCATAGCTATTTAGACAACCCGACATTTCGCGGGATGCGTCAGCAACTGATGAAGACATTTGACGAAATTTACATCCTCGACCTGCACGGCAACGCAAAGAAAAAAGAAGTTGCGCCAGATGGCTCTAAAGATGAGAATATATTTGACATTCAACAAGGGGTTGCAATCGCCCTGATGGTAAAATTGCCAAAAGGAGAGTCAAAATGAATGTGCTTTTTTGACAGGATGGACAAGATTTTCGGGATGATTATCAATCTTGATGACCCTGTTATCCTGTCAAAAACACATTTTTTAGGACAGCGTTAATGAATTGGCGAATAGTCTTGGAAAAGGACCCGGCGACGGGAGATTGGGCAGTCTGGTGTCCCGAGTTACCGGGTTGCGCCTCGTGTGGCAGAACTGAAGAAGAGGCACTGGATAACATCAAAGAAGCCATCGCCCTATATCTTGAACCAACGGAGATGAGGCAATGACAGCGAAGGTCTTTCACGCTGACCTGTGGGGTGTGTGCAAGACAGAAGACAAAAAACACGGCAAATATCCCTGGCTTCGCGCTCATAATGTTTCTAATACGCATTGGACTGAACTCAAGCCACAATCGCCCTTTTACTTATTTATTCCCAGAGATGAAAAACTGCTGGAGGAATATGATAAATACCCAAGGATTACAGAGATATTTCCGCTTAATGGCGTGGGGATGACAACAGCCAGAGATGGTTTTGTAATAGATATGGATAAAAGTGTTCTTCTAAATAGAATTCGCCTTTTCAAAAATAGCAAATATTCCGATGAAGAACTTCACACCCACTTTCAAATAAGAAAAAAGAAAGGTTGGAGTATCAGAAAAGCATGGAAGTTACTGCAACCTATTCGCGATTCTGAACTGGACCAATTCATTTTACCAGTTCTCTATCGCCCTTTCGATGTTCGCTGGATTTTCTATCACGACGCAGTAGTGTGGAGAACCGTAAAAAGACTTATGCGGCATATGCTGGCTGGGAAGAATCTGGGTTTGATTACGAGAAGACAAATGTTGCCGACTCGCCCTTGCAATTATGTTTTTGTATCTCAATTGATGATTTCAGATGGCGTAATTCGCTCCGATAACAAGGGTGGAGAATCATTATTTCCTCTCCACCTCTATCCTGATATTAACAGAAAAGATGATATGTTTCCCAACGGTAAGAGTCGCCATCCTAATCTCAATCCTGACTTCATTAGCGATATGCAAAATCGGCTCGGGCTGCAATTTGTCCCTGATGGCTCCGGCAATCTTAAAAAAACTTTCGGACCTGAAGATGTGTTTCATTATATCTATGCAGTGTTTCATTCGCCGACTTATCGCTCTCGCTATGCACAGTTCCTTAAACTCGATTTCCCGCGTGTGCCTTTGACGTCAAACCTTGCCCTCTTCCGCGAACTGTGCACCAACGGCAAAGAACTCGTCTCTCTGCACTTTTTAGAATCGCCCATCCTTGCCAAACCAATCACAAGTTACCCCGTTCCCGGAGACAACCGCATCGAAAAGGGCTATCCCAGATATGATGAAACGGCTCACCGTGTTTGCGTCAACCCGGCGCAATATTTTGAGGGCGTTCTGCCGGATGTCTGGGAATTCCATATAGGCGGTTATCCTGTCTGCCAGAAATGGCTCAAAGATAGGCGCACACGCACTCTCTCATACGAAGAGCGAGTGCACTATCAAAAAATCATAGTCGCCATCAAAGAAACCATCCGCATAATGAACGAGATAGATGAAATTATCCCCGCCTTTCCGCTCAATTAAACTCTCACCCTCATTTTACAAGGGATATTATGAGCCATTCCCAGATGCAGTAAAAAACCCTTGACGCAAGTGGGTGTTATGCCACAATATTTTTAATTGATATTATGGGAGGGGCATTAAAGAGCGTTTTCTAAAAATCTGCGAAGGGGCGGTTAGCTCAGCGGGAGAGCATCGGCCTTACAAGCCGGGGGTCACAAGTTCAAATCTTGTACCGCCCACCATAAACCGAGGCGATAAATATTCGGGGGCGTAGTTCAGTTTTGGTTAGAACGCCGGGCTGTCAATCCGGAGGTCGCGAGTTCGAGTCTCGTCGCTCCCGCCATTAGTATAACCTCGCGAGCTTGTAAAATCAAGGCTTTGCGGGGTTTTCTTATGTTCCCCCGTTCACTGAAATTATTCAAAGTAGGCGGTGCGCCACGATTTAGATTTCACCGTGCTGAGGTGTGCAATTGCTTCACGGTGTGGCAAAGCGATGAAAATTGTTGAAAATGGCTACGCCGCGGTAGATAAAGGTGTAATATCAGATGTGGGGAAACCGGCTCACCGATTTTCCGGCAGGTGGTTTCTTTTATTCCACTGTTATTTGCAGAAAGGAATGCGGTATGAAGATTTTGGGGAGATGCGTTACGGTTGCAATATGCGGGACTATTTTTCTGCTGACGGGGATTGCGTTTCCGGCACAGGTGGAAATATCAATGCCGACTCCGGCGGCGAAATCTCCCTCCGCCGACCTCGTTCCTCTCGCTGGAAGCGTCCGAAAAATCGGTTCCGAGGCGATGGGGATGGAGAGCGGCTGGGCTTATATCCTGAAGCCGGGCGATTCTGTGGAAATCAGAGTCGCGCCTGCGAAAAAATCTCCCGCCGAGGCAAAAGTCAATATACCCCAGGGACTCGATGCACCAAAGGTTTATCTGGTAAAGCGCGGACATACGCTTCGCTGGGAGGTATCGGGCGGAGCGGTGGAAAAATTCCTGCCAGACGGCGTCTTCTGGAAAGCTCCCCTTACTCCCGGCACTCATAAATTATCCGCCCTTCTTATGGACGAGGCGGTTTTCTCTCGCATAAAACCCGATGAGAAGAAACTTTCCGAACGAAGCATCCTTGGGACATTCGTCGTAAACTTCCTCGTTATGTATCCATTCGACCGGGAGGGAGCAGGCGTAATTGAGGGGTATCCGATTGGCATCTATCCGAATGAGGACGCCAAGGACGTCAAAGAAATCATAGTTCGCCACAGGCGAACATATCATCCGCCGCAGTATTTCATAAAGGTGACGCCCGAGAATGCATCGGTTCATATCTCAAGACACTTTACGTTAGGGGATTTTTCAACGCCGGGTGAGAAAGATAGAGTTCGCTTCATCGTCCTCAACTTCAAACTCGTTCAGCGGCTTGAAGACATAATCACCGCTCTCGATGAAAAAAATATAACGGTGAGTGGGCTAAAGATTCTGCGGGGATATTTATCCCCGAATGAGGTTGAGCGCCTCAGGCGCAAGGGCATTTACATAACAAAGTTCAGTCGCTCCATTTACGGCGATTCTGCCACTTTTATCGTTGACGAAAACGGGGACGGCATAATGGATGACCTGAATGGTGACGGTAAGGTTGACATTGCTGACCTCAGCATTATAGTATCTATTATAGAGGCGCTGGAGAATAAGACGCGCCTCTTTGGTGGTGTCGGGCTTTATGTTCATTCCAAGGACTCTTATTACGCCGAATCTTACCCTACGAATGGGGCGATTCGGACAGATACGCCCTGCGTTCAGGTTGATGTGCGCGGATGGCGCTCCCGCTGGGGAACCGAGCCGGTTGCAATAGAGCAGAAATAGACGCTTAAGGCGCAGATATATACAACAAATTGTAGATGTTGAGTTCCCATCAAGCTAAAATCTGAAACGGACAACTGACAGTTGAAGAATAATTCCCGGAACGGCTATTCATAATTCTTAATCGTCAGTTTTTAATTTTAGATTCTTTTTTCATCCGCCACAGGCGGAGAAGTCTTGAAAAAAAGCATGGGTTTTTACGTGGAGGAAAATATGCGGATAGATGGACGTCAGTTCGATGAGATGCGTCCTGTGAAGGTAACGCCGAATGTCCTCAAGTATGCGGTGGGTTCTGCCCTGATTGAACTGGGAGATACGCGGGTTTTATGTACAGCCACCCTGGATAATCATCCTGCACCGCACCTTGTAGGGAGCGGTCAGGGCTGGGTAACTGCCGAATATGATATGCTACCTTGCGCATCCACCGGCAGAAAGATGCGGGACCGCGCCAGGAGAAGGACGGCGGGGCGTTCAGCGGAGATTCAGCGCCTTATAGGGCGTTCGCTTCGTGCGGTGGTCGAGCTGGAGAGCCTGGGTGAGCGCACGTTTATACTGGACTGCGATGTATTGCAGGCTGATGGCGGGACACGAACTGCATCCATCACGGGCGCATTCATTGCGCTTGGGCTGGCGATGAAGAATCTGGTGGAGGCAGGCAAACTCGGTCGCATCTTTCTCAAAGATTTTGTCGCCGCAACAAGTGTGGGCATTGCTGAGGGACTATCGCTTCTGGATTTGTCCTATCTGGAGGATTCGCAGGCAAACGTGGATATGAATGTGGTGATGAACAGTTCAGGGGGACTAATTGAGGTTCAGGGGACGGCGGAGTCAGGCGCATTTTCTCGGGAGGAGATGTTCGATTTACTCAAACTGGCAGAAGACGGCATCGGGCGCCTGATTCAGATTCAGAAAGATATTCTCGGCATTGCCGAATTGCCATTAAAGAAGTAAAAAAATTCATTGACTGCAATGTTGAACTTTAACAGGATTTGTTTTTGATGGGGTGAAAAAGAATGGCACAGGGGCGTAGGCGGAGTCGCGCAAATAGACGAAACAAAACGGGGAAAAACCACACCCCCGAACGCCGCAGTAAGACACCGCCCGAACTTGATATTGAAATACACGTGAAAGATACAAATCTCCTGGTTACGGTCAAAAACCCGATAGTTGCTGGTAATTGTTACACCCTTCGTAACGCTATCAATAAAGCCCTCTCTGATGCTACCATCACCAGCATCATCATAAATATGCAAGGGGTTCCTTATGCAGACAGCACCGCTCTCCGCGTTTTCCTTGAGTTGCACCGCCAGCTCAAGAGGCAGGGAAAGAAACTCATCCTATACCGCGTTATCCGCAGAATAAGAAAGGTTCTTGAAATCCTGAACATAGATAAGGTCTTTGACCTACGCGACCACTGAAGGCATTATATAGCCGTCCCGCCTATGGAAACTGCGCAGATACACTTACCCGGACAAATAGCCCCTTAGGGGGCATAAATCTACAACATTTTGTAGATATGATAGAATATCCAATATCAAATGTCCAATTTCCAATTCTCAATGAAAGAGGGAGAAGTTAATAGCGATTTGATATACTTGGAAATTGGATATTGAGAATTCGAGATTGGATATTTATTGTGACGCTGGGGCAACTTTTTTCAGGCAAAGTCTTGAAAAAAGCGGGGTAGCACCTCAACCTTTTTTACTTGCGCTTGATAGCGGATTGGAGAAGATAGCATTATGGTTGTTCGGGTGTGCGTAATGGTGTAAAAAATGGCGCGGTTTGTGTTCCTCTCCCTATATGATGAATTTGCTCCCGGTGTGCGAAGTCTGGTGGCGAACCTCAAACGCGCCGGACACTTCGCCGCCCTTATTTGCTTTAAGTCATACGACCAGACCCCGATAGAGAATGTAACCGAGTTTTATGAGGGGATGCATATCGAGGTCTTGCCATCCGGCGACAATGTGAATTCATATTCTTATCCCGCCACGCCGAAAGAAGACACTCTTCTTGTCGAGCTAATCAAGGAACTTCAGCCCGATATTGTGGGCTTCAGTCTGACATATTCGCAGCAGGTGGCTGCGCGGCGCCTCACAGGTCTTATCAAAAGTAAACTGGGGCTTCCGATTATGTGGGGAGGTCCGCATCCGACCACTGCGCCGGAGGAGTGCCTTAAATATGCCGATTATGTGTGTCGTGGCGAGGCGGAGGATGTGCTTTTAGATGTTGCGGCGCTCATAGATGCCGGCAAGCCATTTACGGATGTCTCCAATATTTGGTCTCACGGGCAAGGCGGCTCGATAATAAAAAACGTCGAGCGACCGTTGCGTAACGACCTCGATTCCCTTGCCTTCCCCGATTATTCAAAGGAGGACATATTTTTCATTGACGAAGACGAGCTCCGCCGCGGCTGTCCCTTCCCCAAAAGCGACCTGAACACAAATTATATCGTTATGACAGCACGCGGGTGCCCGTTCGCCTGCACTTATTGCTACCAGTCCTACCTAAAGACACTTTACAAGGGGCAGAAATTCATCAGGGAGCGCTCGCTCGACAACGTTATGGAGGAATTGAGGCTCGCAAAAAAGAGGCTGGGACACTTCTACCTCGAGATACTCGATAACATCTTTACATTGAAAGAATCGCTAGTCGCCGAGTTCTGTCGGCGCTACCACGAGGAGATTGATGAACCGTTCTGGTGCTACACACACCCGCGCTGCTGCAATGAAAACGTTATTCGCCACCTGGGGGCATCACCCAACTTTGAATATATCATTATGGGGATTGAGTCCGCATCGAGTAACATCGGACGCAAAATCTTCCACAGGGAACAAACATCAGATGAGATACTCAGAGCCGCCCACACACTTAACAAATACGGTATTCGTGTCTTTTACGACATCATTACGAATGTCCCCGGCGAGACAGAGGCGGACTGTCGGGAAAACCTCGACCTCCTCCGTGCACTACCAAAGCCCTTACGCATACGTATGTCAAAGCTCTCCGTCTTCCCCAATTACCTGGTGATGGAAGAGACCACCGGGCAAGACAAATTGGTTAGCGAGAAACGTTACCGCCTGTGGAACGCCCTCTATTTCCTCTCGCAGGATATTGACTTGACCGATGAAGAGGTTGATGCCATACTTTCTGACGGCTTTTTTGAGGAGCACCCCGAAGTTATAGAAAAGATAAATATAATATTTGATGAGCGCTGGGAGGAGCTGACGAGACTCAAGGTCTCAAATCGCCTGAAGGCGGTTGAGCTGGATGGTCTCCGCAAACGTGAGGCGGAGTTGAGGGGAGAAATGGCGAGGCTCAAGGGAAGAAAAGGACTGAAGCAATTTTTATGGTTGCACGACCGCGCAGCAAGGGCGAAAAAACATATTGGTCGTATATTTTAATTGGAAATTGCAGATTGGAACTTTGAAATTGCAAATTTTGGATTGCGGGTGATGACTGATGACGGCTGGTCCGCCCATAGCCGGATTAGGTGATAAAATTTGTTGACAGCTATTGCATAGCTGTAATATATCTCCTATATAAAAGTAGGATGCATAATAAATGAAAAGCCCTCTTACATATCGCTTGAAGCGCAGGGGTTTTACTCTTATTGAGATACTGATTGTGGCAGCGCTGATTTCATTATTTGCCGGACTTGCCACATTCGGCGTCCAGCAGATGCTTAAAAACGCTAAACTTAAGGCTGTGATAGGCGAGACACGACAGGTCGGTAGCGCCCTCATATTTGCGCATCAGGACATCGGCTTTTATCCCAAAATCGGATTTATGACTTATACAAAAGATTTGATAAATACACGCTATGGCTGGGGGGAGATAGACAGTATGGGTCTGGCCTTAAGTCAGACGAAAGGTACATTCACCTATGACCGCTGGAGCGGTCCCTACTTTGCCGCCTCACCTGCGAGGAATCAGATTTCCGCCCGGTTCAAATCCATCGTGACAATGAGTATCCCCCCATATCGCCCGGATGTAGATGATATTCCCTGGCCCGCAGACCAGTGGGGTAATCCTTACGTCCTATATCTGTTGCGTTATGATGTCGCTACCGACCACTGGAAGTTTATTGAAACGTTGGGTCAGGAACCCGATTTCTGGGGGGCGGTTGTCAGTTATGGTCCCGACGGTGTTCCCGGCTCTCCCGGGGGAAGTTATGATATTGATGCATTGCGGGCATTGCGGCTGTTTCACCAACCGGGGGGCGAAAAATCCTCAACATTTCAGGCATTGGAGCCAACAGAATATACACAGCCAATGGCGGAG
>CAZGKP010000005.1:0-33559 GCA_964526215.1 uncultured Candidatus Sumerlaeota bacterium | reverse complement strand
CCATTATTTATGTGAAGTGTTTTCAACATAATCGAAAGTTATCGCTGTATTCCGGGATAATTAAAAATGGTTGTGTGACTGATACGTATTGTCAGTTGTCTGTTGTCAGTTTTTCATTGCCGATTGCCTTGCAATCGGACATCATCCAGTGCGGTTTTTTATCGCCCGTGAGGCATTTTGAGGACTTCGATCTCGGCTGGCGTGAGTCCCTTTTCTATGATGCCCAGTTTTTTTGCAGCGGCATAGGAGAGGTCAATGATGCGCCCACGGATGAATGGTCCCCGATTGTTTATGCGCACGACAACCTCACGTCCCGAATCGAGGTCTCGGACACGCACAATCGCCCCGAAGGGAAGGGTTCTATGTGCGGCGGTCATTGAATACATATTATATACCTCTCCGCTTGCGGTTGGTTTCCCGTGAAAATCCTTACCATACCAGCAGGCGATCCCGCGCTGATGGTAGTCAGAATGAGCGCACCCCACAAGTATCGTGCAGGAAATAAAAACCGAAAACAAAATATATCTGCTCCATTTAATCATTGCCAGCCACCTCTCGTCTGGTTTCTCCGGAGTGCATCTCCCGAATTCGGGAGATGGTTATGCCGCGCGTAAGTTTCTACAGGGCACGCTGGGGGTGCACGCTGGAGGTCAGACGCCATAAATAGTGTAAATAAATATGACATAGCTTTTGGGTTTAGGGCTATAATGAGTTGTATGAAGTATCGTAACATTTTAGCTGATTGAAAAAAAATCAATAAGGAAGGCAGGAAACCAAAAGGAAATACATATATGATTTTCATGGATTCCTGGATTCCCAATAAAAATCACATTCATTTTCAAACAGCTAAATTCTTACGAAGTATCTAATTTCTTCATTCCCCTTAAAAACCCCTGATTTCTGTCCGGCTGATGGGTAGTATTTCAATACCCCAAAGCGCGTCGTCAAGAAGATATCGAAAATGGGGCTAAGGGATAAAAAAGAACATATTGCCAATTATGGTTTATAGAGGATATAGACCAATCCCGTTAACTTTCGCTAAGTTTGGGTGCGTTTTTCATCGGAGTAGATTTGTCCATCGCGGATGTGTATGATACGATGGGCGTGCGCCGCTATGTCGGCTTCGTGTGTTACCAGGATTACGGTTTTCCCGCGCGTATTTATTTCATTAAATAGCGCCATAATCTCCTGCCCTGTCTTTGAGTCGAGATTCCCCGTCGGTTCGTCTGCCATAAGTATAGTGGGGTCATTGACCAGTGCGCGTGCGATGGCGACCCGCTGACGCTCACCTCCGGAGAGTTCGGAAGGGAGATGCGAGGTTCGCTCTTGTAGCCCGACCTGTTTAATCTGGTGATTCGCGGCAGCTTTGCGCTTATGGGCGGATTCACCACTGTAAACCATTGGGAGCTCGACATTTTCGAGAACCGTCATCTGTGGCAGGAGATTGAAGTTCTGAAAGACAAAGCCGATTTTTTCGTTTCGGGTGTGGGAGAGTTCGACATCGTTCAGGAGATCAACACGATGTCCCTCAAGTAGAAAGCGCCCGGTAGTGGGGCGGTCGAGGCAACCCAGGATGTGCATCAGTGTGGACTTCCCCGAGCCCGATACCCCCATAATGGTTACGAATTCGCGCTGTTCAATAGAGAGGCTGACACCTCGCAGGGCGTGGACCTCTGTCAGCCCCAGGCGATATATCTTTGTAACATTCTCAAGGTTTATTAACATTGGTTATTGGGTGTTGAGCGTTGGGCATTGGGCATTGAGAATGAAGAATAGTGAATTATGAATGCTGAGCTGTGGAGAAACATCGCTGCGCTATCTCCCTGGTAGATTCTCTATTTCCTTTGTGTGAGTAGAGATTCGGGACGCTTCTGGAGACCTTCAAGTGCGCCCACGCGTTCAAGTTTTTTTGTCGGGTCACGTAAAAAAAGAACCGCTCCGGTTTTTACGCCACTTTTAACCACGATGTAATTTGCATTGGCAGAACCGACCGTGATGGGGAGCTTTTCGTATCCGCCATCTTTTTTAACAAAGACGTAGCGGTCTTTGCCTTCTCCGAAGACGGCTTCCTGCGGGATGTATAAAGTCTCCTTAATCTTCTCTATTGAGATGCGGACGCTGACGGTCATACCCTGGCGGAATTTCTCATCCGGGTGGTCGAGCTTTATGCGTACTTCAAACTCTTTCCCTCTGGGTCCCGTTCCTCCCAGTCCAAAGGGGCGACGTGTGCTACTGATAGGCACGACACCTTTGGATTCTACAGCGCCAGCATAGACCTGTCCCGGCAGGGCGTCCACTGTAACTTCCACCTTTTGTCCAATCTGGATTTTTCCGACATCAATTTCGCTTATGGGTATAAGTGCCTGCATTGTAGAGGGGTCGGGAATCTCCATAAGGGTGGCGCGACGCCATGTCTGGTCGCCTTCAGCCACTTTGCCCATTTTGCCGCCCTTCCAGATAGTGGCATAGGAGATATTCCCCTGACCGTTAGCCTTGATAACGGCTTTGTCTATTTTGTCAAGGACTTCATCGAGCTGGCGTTGCCGACGTTCGAGCTCCACCTGAGCACTCTCCACATTCGACTGTTTAATTTTTTCGTCCGATGTCTGGTCTTCGGCGAGTTTTTTCAGATTGATACGTGCCTGCTTGAGGGAGAGTTCTGCCTGGAGCATTGCGATACGGGCATCGTCCTGGGAGCTTTTAGCGGCGAGGTTTTTTGCGACGAGAACTTTTTGCTTTTCGTAATTCAGGCGGGCGTCTTCGAGTTTTAATCCCTGAAAATCCACGCGAGCCTTCTCCGCCTCGAGTGCGAGTTGATTTGTTACCTTTGTTACTCTCAACACCTCTTTTTTCTGGGCAAGGGTGGTGCGGGCGAGTTCAACTTCTGTCTCGTATTCCTTGCGCTTATCCTCCAGGTCAGAGGTATCCATCCATATAAGAGGCTCTCCTTTTTTGACGAATGTTCCTTCTGGGAGGAGTTTTACGATTTTGCCGGAGAAGGCAGAGGTAACGCTCTTTTTCACAGCGGCATCGAGGATTCCAATGGAGGAGATGGTGATTTCAAAGCGACCTTCTTGCGCGCGGGCGGTTGGAATATTGTCCACGGTAGAAAGTCCGGTTGTGAAGTGGTGCCGATAAAGGGCGAAGCCGATTCCCGCACATACCAGAACGATAGACGTAATTAGAAGCAATTTCTTCAATTTAGATTCCTCGGTTAGTCGGTTTGTCTGTTAGCCGGTTGAGAGTTGGACGTTCAATGCTTCCGCCCACCGATGGCGCGCCTTCGGCCTATGGCGGATTCAATATTTGTGCCTTGTGCCCTTGTCAATACAGAGGTCGCCCGATTGCCTTGTAAAGTTGTGCAATATTGATCTGGTAGTTCAATAGCTCGGCGAAATAACGCGTCTGTGCCTCGAAGAGGTCGTCCTGTGCCGTGCGGACATCGTTGCTGGTGGAGAGACCGACGTCGAAGCGACCGAGTTCCTGCTCAAGGCTCTTTTTTGCCTGCTCGACTGTCCTTTTCAGGATGCGTAAGCTGGATTCATTAGCCTTCACGCGCCGGAATGCCTGCTTTACCTCGCGAGAGATGTCGCGCTCCCTACTTACGCGGTCAATTTGGGCTTTTTCGAGCGAGAGTTTTGCGCGGCGGCGAGTCTCTTTCCGCCCGATGTTTGGAAACGGAACACTCAACGAGAGGCTTGCGTCCCAGGAATTGTTATCGCTCAAATTGTAGCTATTGGTAAAGCTGTCGGCACTATCATTAGGGGAATATTTGAGTGAGAGGTCAAGGTCGGGGAGGAGGTCGTTTTTTGCGGTATCAAGCGAAATCTTTCGCTGCCTGATGGCAACATCGCTCTGGAGGAGTTCCAGACGATTTCCGAGCGCATCCGCCAGACATTCATCGAGAGGGGGAATTGCTACCCCACCCGCCTTCAAGAGTGATTGGGTTATATCGTGGATCGAGATTTTCGTCTCGAGTGGTAACCCCAGAAGTATGAGGAGCTCCTCGAGCTGGTCTTCATAGTTCTGCCGGCGCGAGACGACATTTTCTCTCTCTTGGAGATATTGGATTTCAGCACGCGAGATCTCGCTCTCGGGAATCTCGTCGAGGCTGAATTTAACTTTCGTATCTTCGAGGAACCGCCTCTTTTCTTCAAGGGCATCCAGGCTCACCTCGAGTTCGCGCCCGGTCCGCAGGATGGTGAAATATTGCCGTATAACGCTGAGGGCGACATTCCGACACGCCAGCGCATCCGTAATCCGGCGATTCACAAGTGCCAGGCGGCTCGCCCGCAGGTTCGCCAATCCGCGCCGCAGTCCTCCGTCCCTGAGTAATGGTTGCATAAGTGACAAACTCGCCTCATTGGTGTAGGAACGGTCTTCTATTTTGCTGCGATTGCTCTCAACGTAGGCAGATATTGAGCCACCTGTTGGGAATTTCTGTAATACCGAGACCGAGCCTTTTTCATAATTTCGATGTGTCTCGACCCGCCCATCTAGGGTCTTTGTCCTGTCCTTACCGACCCCAGCCTCCGATTCCAGCGTCACGAAGGGGATGAATTCCGCCTCTGCCTCGCGGTATGAGGATTGAGAAATCAACAGGTCTCGCCGACTGTTCAGGAGGCCGAAATTTTTCTCAAGCGCTATTTCTGTGCACTGACGTAAGGAGAGGTTCTCATAGGAGGCGAGGCGCTGCGTTGGAGTGGAAATGCCTCTCTCTCGGGTAAAGGTCGCCTCTGCAGATTCTATGAAGGAGTGAGTAGATGTTAAAACCTCGAGAGTCTGTGTGGTGGAGTTGTCGGAGAGCGGCAGTTTCGCCTCTGCCACACTGCAAATCGCAGCCATAGCCCCCGCCGCCGCTATGATACGAATCTCACGTATAGATAACATCCGAGTCTCCGAGAAAACAAATCCAAAACGAGGTTTTACGTTTTTTCTGTCGTATCATAAACATAATCGAATGATAGATGACCTATCTATGTGAAGAACGCAAGAACTTATCGAGGTCACCTCGTGTAAAGGAGCGAATTTCACTTCTCCCTTTTTCGGGGTCAAACGAAAGTATGTAATAATTTCTACCGGGAAAGTGCTTAATGACGTCTCTATCCTTTTGTGCCCCGAGTTCCCTGCAAAAAATCAGTTCTCCTTTGAGATATGGGTCTGTATTCCTGTAACTGAACACCCACCCGACTTGCGGCTGCGACCGTATAAAAACCAGTGCAGGCTTTTCCACCCGGCTTTCCACAAGGTCATAAGGTTCTTTAATCTTGTCCGTCATCGTTATGATATGTAATGCCTTTTCGGGGTAGAAAGTGGCAAAACTTAAAAGGAGCGAAATGCAGAGAAAAACCGCCGGGAAAGCCCGCATCCTCCCGCCCCCGCCCCACCTCTTCAGCAATCCGTGAAGCGTAATCAGTCCCCTCGCCGAGAGTAGCAAAATCGGCAGAAGTAACTCGAAGTAATATATCGGACCGGTATCGGGAACCCCCGGCGAGTAATAAAAGATATAGGCGATAAAAAATGAGGCGATGATTGTTAGACACCAGCAGTCTCCTGTCCTAAATCTCCCGCCAATTATAGCCAATAGCGCAAAAAGGAGCGAACAGGGCATCCCCAAGAGCCATAGATTCAGGCGCGCAATACTTACAACGAGATTCTCGATACCCTTTAAGGGCGTGTGTGTATAGCGGAGATTATTCAACATCGCCCCGAAACCGATTCGCTCGTTCGGGTCACAGACATTGAAGGGAAACATAAACGGCTTCCCGCTGATTAACTTATTATACCATAGCGTGAATGCAACGCATAAGGCAAATGCCCCTGCGAGTGCCACCACAAATCCCGCATCCCGTCCTCGCTCCTTTCTTAACCGCCACAGGACGTAAATCGCAAATGGCAGACCAAAACCGATGGCGGTGAGCTGACGGATATTAAATGCAATCCCTATTGCCAATCCCGCAATTACACCGAGTATCCACGAGCGCTTCCGTAGACCCGCAAAGTAAGTGAGCATAAATAGCGAAAGGAAAAATAACGTGGATGCGTGCGAGAGCAAAGTCGCCGAATTGAAGAGGAAAAAAGGCGATACCGTAAGCATAAAGGCAGCAAGGATACCGGTTCTTCTCTCGTAAAGCCCCCGCCCGATAAAATAAAATAGCAGAATAGTAAGGATTGCAAGTAGCACCGGGAGGCTATGAAAACTGCCCGTCAGGAGTTTCCCCAGCGCAAGGAGTGCGGGAAAACCAAGCGTGTATTTTCCCGTGAATATCCCTTTTGTTATGATGAACCAATTATCGAAACTCTTTGCAACAGGCGGCGCAGGCGCAATTATATGCCCGCCCAGTAAAATCCTCGCCTGCATAACGTATGCATTCTCATCGTCCGTAACGTATGTGTTCTGGAAGACACAAACGATGAGAATCATAATAGCCGAAAGCGCCAGAATGCAAAACACGCCGA
Source organism: uncultured Candidatus Sumerlaeota bacterium (assembly GCA_964526215.1). Taxonomy (GTDB): domain Bacteria; phylum Sumerlaeota; class Sumerlaeia; order MWCT01; family MWCT01; genus CAZGKP01. Next base: position 27,100 of record CAZGKP010000005.1, on the reverse strand, counting down.
GGAAAATACCAGGGCTTATAGAACCTACTCGCCCCAGAATAACATCCACTGCCCCAGGCTTTATCTTCTTTATGAGAAAAATGGTGAGGAGAAAAGCGGCGGGGAATAGTAGAAGTATCTTCCAGAACATCGAGGCAAGGAACCAAGGCGCAAAATTCCTGATGTATGATTGAGAAAGGTCTTTGCCGAATGGGACGAGTGCGTGAGCCCCCCCTGCATAGGTGAAGTCCCGCGGGACAAAGAAATTCAAATTCCGCATAATGAAAAAATAAAAAAGTATCAGAGCCAGTCCAGAGAGTAAATAAAACAAGGCGGGGAGTGAAAAGAATCTATCGGTGCATTCAGAGGCGGGAGTGCTTGAAGATTTCGGTTCTTTTTGAGGCTCGACAGGGCGCATTGCAACTCCCCAATTATGCCTAAAGAAAACTCAAGCGACGTGATAAAAGCGAGAAATATGATTTATCTAAAGCATACAGGTTGCAAGGCAAAATAAATGGGTGTGGAAGAATTTTCCACACCCGATTTTACAAGACTTTGATTAAGGATTTTCTACTCGCTCCGAGCAGGGCAAAGAGAAAAATCTATGAGTCCACGAAAGTTGGACTTGTTACCTATACGTCATAATTTTGCGGATTATTCTTCAGTGTCAATTTTGCCTTCTTGGGACTTGACTCCTTGGTCGCCTTCTTTTGCCACTGGCGTTTCGGGTTCAAAAGATGTGGTTTCAAAAGCGGTGAGGTCTTCTTCCTCCTCTTCTTCTGCACCCCGCCCGCGCACAAGCTTTACTATGAACCAGATTACGAGTATGATAATTACGATAAGTATCAACTTAACAAACCAGGAGAGGCGTCTCTTCTCAGGTGCACCGGCGGGCGTAATCTGTGCCTTCAATTCGGTAGCTGCTTTTTGGATTTCAGCTTGAGAATCCTTGAGACTGGCGAGACTGTTCTTTATCTTAAAGACGTAATTATTCACATCGAGGCTCATACTGTTGAGCGTTTTTTCAAGCCTTTCCACCTCGGCATTGATTTCGCCGAGGCGCTTGGTGATGCGATTGATGCGTTCTGTTTGTTGGGCGAGTGCTTCCTGTTTTTTCCTCACCTCTTCCTTCTCACCGCATCCAGCCAGAAAGAGGGATAAAAGCAATATCAGCAGAGTTCCGATAGAGACAAGCCTGTATGTCTTCATAGGAAATTCCTCCTTTTTGTATTCATCAACTCTCAAACTTGGAATATAACATATAATGTCGCGCACTCTGTCAAGCGAAGATTTTAGTTTTTTGCACTTGAAAGGACAATTACTAATGCATAGAGAACTCAATCTCAATGTTAAAAAACAGTTGAGTAATCTCAATTTTCCAATTGTGGACGTTTATGATATTTTCTATAAGAAATCGGTAGAGGAGAAAATGCAAAAGCAGCGATTTACGATATTACGTTTGGTGCTTGTTGCCGGTCTTGTCTGGATACTCATTCAGTTAGCGGGAGTTGCGGTAGGAGATACCGTTTCGGGGGCGGAGGCATCCGGCAGGAGCTGGGCAGGGATTACGGCATTCCTCTTTGCTTACCTCCTGGGGGTTGGTGTGAGTTTTACCCCCTGCGTTTGGCCAATGTATCCAATCACATCGAGCATCATCATGGGCACATCATCAGCAAAGAGCACAAAGAGGGGATTTGCGCTGTCCCTGATTTACGTCCTTGGGCTGGCACTGACATATTCGGTTATAGGGCTTCTGTCGGGGTTTTTCGGTGCAAAGGTGCGGCTAATTTTGCAGAATGCGTGGATTATTTTATTTGTGGCGGCGGTGTTTATCATCTTTGGACTCTCTATGCTGGGGCTGTTTGAAATCAGGATGCCTGCCTCAATTACCTCTCGCCTGATGAAAGGTAAGCGTAAAGGGATTGTGGGGATATTTCTAATGGGTTTGGTTTCGGGCATAATCGCCTCGCCCTGCATAACGCCGGTGGTCGGCTCACTGGTGGCATACGTGGCAAAGACCGGAGACGCCTTTCGCGGGTTCTGGTTGTTCTTCGCATTTGCGCTGGGGATGGGGACAATCCTCGTGGTGATAGGAACGGTATCGGGTGCGCTTAAAGCCCTGCCAAGACCGGGGCGCTGGATGGTGCGCGTTCAGCGGGTATTCGGAGTGCTACTGATTGCGATGGCTTTTTACATCGCACTGCCTCTCTTGCGTTCTTCGGGCGCGGATGTGAAAGAGCAACCAGTGGTAGTGAAAGAAAAGGTGGAAATTGAGTGGATTAAAGACATAAATCAGGGGCTTGAGTGTGCCGGAGCTGAACATAAACCTGTGATGATTGATTTTTACGCCGACTGGTGCTATTATTGTAAAGTGCTCGACAAAAAGACATTCCCCGATGCGAGGGTGATTAAGGAATCGCGACGCTTCATAATGATTAAATTTGACGTTACACACAACACTCCCGAGGACCGTAAATTTATCGCACGATACCAGATAAAGGGTTTTCCGACACTTATATTCATAGACACGGCGGGGAATATTCATCCCCTGATCGGTTACCGGGATGCTGATGCACTGCTTTCGTTTATGAGGAAGATTAACTAATAACCCGGCAGGACGAGGCTTGATACACAAATACTTTAGCCATCGTAAGCGAGTTTTGAGATGCTATGCGCAAAGATGTTCAGGATAAGGCTTTCAGAGGAGCATCGCGATGCCGACGAGGCTCTACTTAATGACTTCCTCGAATCGGTGATACCCAAAAAGTTGGAGTCGTCTCTTATTCAACACCCGACTGATCCTTACTGGAGCATACTGCGACCCAGGCTGGAGGTCGCACCTCATCTATTCTGCGCCGGATGATGCCGAAGGCGCGCCATCGGTGGGTGGCGAGATGAACGCGCCCGCACCGAAGAGTTGCCCGCTCACCTGATTCTGCACGATGCGCACCTGAGAACGCTCATCAAGCTCCGCCCCACCTGCGTAGACGACCTGAAGAAATTGAAGGGAATTAGTTCGCGCAAGCTAAAAAAATACACCGATGCTATTTTAGCCCTTTTCCACCGCGAGTCTGATGGAGAATAAACCACAGATGAAACCCACCGATGGCGCGCCTTCGGCATTCGCCTGTGGTGAATTTCGCAGATGACGCCGATGGCGTACCATCGGTAGGCAGATTAAGCGGACTTGCCGCGTTATACAATCCGCGGTTTCCTATGCGCCTGTATCACTTTGCCACATCGCTGATGGCTTTTTCGATTATGTCGGCGGCAAAATCGGCTTGCGACTTTGTGATGATGAGAGGCGGAGAAAGCCGCAATGTGTTCGGTCCACATCCCAGTATCAGTAGTCTCTTCTCGAAGCACTTTTTGACTATCCTGTTTCTGAGCTCTGGTGCCGGTGCCATCGTTTCTTTATCCTCGATGATTTCGACGCCTATCATTAAGCCCAGTCCCCGCACATCTCCCACGCACCTGTATTTCTCGACAAGGGGCAAGAGGCGTTTTTTGAGATATGCCCCGACGGTGGCGGCATTCTTCATCAGCTTTTGCTCGATGAGGTCAAATGTTGCTAATGCGGCGGCACAGGCAACCGGATTACCTCCGAATGTGTTTGCATGCGAACCGTATTCCCAGTTCATAATCTCCGATGGTGCAACTATCGCCCCAAGCGGCATACCCGACGCAATCCCCTTGGCTAAACAAATAATATCGGGCTGGACGCCGAAGTGCTCAATGGCGAACATCTTCCCTGTGCGCCCCATACCGCTCTGAATCTCGTCCGCCACCAGTAAAATCCCGTATTTGTCGCAGATTCGCCGAAGCCCTTTTATGAACTCTATCGGCGAGACTACATATCCACCCTCGCCCTGTATCACCTCAACAAAGATTGCTGCCACATCTGCAGGGTCAACCGTCTTCTCGAAAAGCGTTTCCTCGATATATTTCAGGCAATGCATATCACAGGAACCATATTCGAGGTTATAGGGGCAGCGATAGCAATATGCATAAGGGGCGTGAGTAACGCCCGGGATAAGTGGGAAAAAGCCCTTTCTCTGAACGAGTTTACTCCCCGTGAGACTCACGCTACCGAGCGTGCGCCCGTGAAATGCACCGAAGAATGAGATGAACTGGTGGCGCATAGTGTGATAGCGCGCAAGTTTCATCGCCGCCTCGACAGCCTCCGCACCACTGTTTGTGAAGAAGACCTTCTTGCTTCCCTTGATGGGTGCAACCTGACAGAGCCTCTCCGCCTCATCCACCTGGATTTTGTAATAGAAATCCGTCCCGGACATATGCAGGAACTTGCTTGCCTGTTCTTTGATTGCCTTGACCACTTTCGGGTGGCTGTGCCCCGTGGAGCAAACGGCGATGCCTGCCGCAAAGTCTAAAAACTCATTACCGTCAACGTCGGTAACTACCGCCCCCCTGCCCTGATGCATCACGAAAGGATAGCTCCGCGTATAAGAGGGAGACATAAACTTTTTATCTTTACTGATGACGGCGCGTGCGTTTGGTCCGGGCAATTTTACAGATTTAATTTTCGGAAGCATAAATCATCCTTTCTCACAATTTTTATCGAGAGGTTTATTCAACCTTACTTCGGGTGGGTCAATGAAAAACTTCAAATGAATTACAGGATGAAATAACCTTAGCGAATTTTACCTTGAAATTTCGCCAAAATATGTTCGGAAATTTCATACAGATACCAATGGGAGGCTGGGGGGTGAGCGATGGGGATACATTGAAGAACCCCCGCAGTTTTTAATTGCTCGAGCCGGGAATCCTGCCCGTCCTGCGTGAGAAGTATATAATCAAACTTGTTGTGCGAGAGGAAATCGTATACTTCCATTGTCCCCTTTTCCTTCCAGGATTTCCGCCATTTTGCTCCACAAACTTCATCCCACCACAGACAACGCCTCTTTAGATAATATGGGTAATTGCAATCCGGCAGGAAGATATACGTATCTTTCCTGACGAGTGATTGTATCTGGCGAAAACCGAGATAGAGCATACCGGTTTCGGCGTGAGCGGCGTAGTTCCTGCGCTGGCGCTCTGTCAAGACAGGATGAAATCGCCACTGGTTGGTCGGGAAAGATGCCACCTGGAGTTCCCTCTTTGTATAGGTAAAAACCGCGCTTCCAAGCAAAACGGCAAGTAGCAAACCGCGAAGAGATGGTTTTAGACGCTCAAAAATCTCCCGAAACATTAAGACAGTTGCGGGCATCGCCAGTGGATAACAAATGGAGAAATACCGTGTAACCTCATTAGCTCCTTTCATCAAAAAGAAGACTCCGTAGAATGAGAGGAGGAGGAGACCTTGAATCCGCCAGAAAATTTCCTTTCTTGTGAGTGCGAATAGTGCCGAGATAAATACGAGACCAAAAAGGACGTCCAGTCCCGTCATAGCAAAGAGGATTTTGCCGCGTAGTCCCTTTTCGAGCGCCTCTTTGAACCCCGACCAGCTAACGGGATAAAGACTGTTGAGATGCCCGGAAGAAATCAGGGCATCCTTGTATTCACTCTGGATGTGAAAGATATTGGCGGCGAGGGGAAAAACCGGATTCCCGCTACCACGCCATCCGCGTATAGCCCATGGTAAATAAGCCGCAAGAACTCCGGCAATTAAAATAATTATCAAGCGGACGTATTGAGAAAACTTCTGCCGGGAAAATATACCTCCGACTAAATAAAAAAACATAATCAGGGCACAATAACCGATAGATACCAGTTTTGCGGCGGAGGCAGTCCCGAGCAGAAATCCCGCAAGAAAACCATAACTTGTAGAAAGGAGATGCCCATCGCCCCTAAATCCATTTATCAGGATTACGAACGCAAGCAAAAGCATAAGGGATGAAAGGGCGTCGTTTCCCGCGCCGATGGGTGCAATGGCACAAAGCGTGGCAAAGAAAGTCATAACCGCAGCTGCGATGATAAATCCCGGTCTCCAGTTTACAAACCGCAATGCCACAATCACCAGCCCCCATAGGAGCGCAAGCGTTACCTGTGCGTATAAAAGCGAACAAAGAATCTCGTCGCCTATGAGAAGTAGCCCCGCATAAAGTGCCTCCATTGTTAGGGCATAATTAGAAGGCATAACCGAAGGAAGGGTATCTGCCCTCCCCGACAGTGCCCATTGCCCGGGGACCGCAAGGTGATACCACATAGCGTCCTGCCCGAAATCGGGCACCATCGCCCCAATAAGGATATTCAGTGAGAGGAGCAATGTCCAGATGCCTGCCACTCCGAGGGCGACCTTTTGCATTCGTCCGGGGACATCCTTATTTATCCATGCTATTCTTTTTCTTGCAAATAAAGTGATTAAGATATGAAGGGAGCCGAAACTAATTGCGCGGTAAATCCCCCACGCCGTCATCGCGCCAACTATCGGGAGCAAAAACCATCGGCGCAGCAATCCTAACAATCCCGACCAGATAACCAGTGCGGAGAGGAGGGAAAGCCCGACTCCATACCGAAGTAAAATGCCCCACAGGATGTCGGAAAGCCACTCACCCTTTAGCTTTGGCAAGATAAGGAAACCGCAGATAATACTGACGGCGAGGATGAGGAAAAACCCACAAAGATATAACAAAGTGAGGAGAAATAATTCCACAATATACCAGAAAAATAATCTCAGAGGTGAGATGAATATTTTTCATTCTTTCGGGAGAATAAAGATTCCCCGAAGTAAACTCGCCACGGGATAGCAGTTCGGCTCCTTGAAAAAGATGGCGTAATTAAGGCAAGCCTGCATCTGGTTTAGACCGTATAAAGATTTGAAAACGTATCCCTTGCAGAGGGACAGGTTCTTATGGCTATTTCCGCCAGTTGCGTCGCTTCTTTATTCAAACCAGCATTAAGCAACTGGTTAATTCTTGCCTCGTAAGATTCGGCGAGAAGGGATTCGCCCCCGGACATTCCATATTGCTTGATGCATTGTTTGGCGAGTTCTACAGCCCCCCAGGCATTTCCCGAATCGAGACATATATGAATACGCGAGGCAAACTCCTGTGCGGAAAAATCCCCTTATTGCTTTTCCTCTCTCTTTTTTTCTCTTTTCCTTCTTCCGCTTGTGCCTGGACACAAAACCGCTCACCCACTTACGAAATAAAATTAAATGGAATAATACTTAAGACTATCGAATATTACTAATGGGTATTTTGGGACAGTGTCAAGTTTGATGATGTATGAAATTTTCAGCAAATGTGGTTTTTGAGGCTTTAATTAAGCAGTGATTTATCCCCTGATGCGAATTTGTTGGCGGGCTGAACATCCTGAGAAGTTCGTCTCGGAAATCGTGGTGATTCACGAGGAGATTCCTCCAGAGTAATCCGTCCGAGGGAATTTGCATAGGGTTATTCCGAAGGCTCGGGAGTGGAGGGGGCGAGCAAAATCTTGAGTGTTGTGCTCTGGTTGTCATTTATGGTGATTTCTTCGGAGTGTTTCTGATACCCCGTCGCACTTACCCGTAATGTATATGTGCCGACGGGGATGTTGGGTCTCTCTAAGTGCCCGCTGTCGTCTGTGAAAAATTTTGCGTTGTATTCAAGGAGACTGTCTAAATTGGCGGGATAGCTGATGATTTGCCCCGATGCATCTATGAGGTCTACCTTTGCCTTCTTTACCGGTTTATCATCCTGCCCGTGCACATCTACAATGAGTGTGCCTCCTGGTGAGAATTCTAATGCGAGCACATTTTCCGAATCTGCGTTGACCGAGACATTCACGCCGTAAAGCGGCGCGGCACCTTGCGGATACGCGTTGATGGTATATGAACCCTCGCGCAACCCGCTGATTGTAAATCGCCCGTCGCTGTCAACGGTTACAAAATCGTTTTTCAAGGCAACGCCCTGCGAATCGAGCAGATGAATGAACAGTCGCCCAACCGGTGAGCCGCTTTCTCGCAGGATCGCCCGACCCTTTATCGAAAGCCCCGGATGCAGCGCAAAATCTATCCCTGTCTTCGATTCGCCCACGGTGAGTGTCAGCGGGTGCATATCATAGGCGTATTCTTTGTGCTGGACAACAACCGAAAGCTCGCCCTCCTGAACTTCTTCTAATTCGTAATGACCGTTGGAGTCGGTTGTATCAGAAATACCTCCCCAGCGTCCGGTGCGAATCACGTCTTCAACCGTGTGCGGGTCTGTGGAACGGACAATGGAGACACGCGCACCCGCGATTGCCTCGCCCGTTTCTGCATCTTTTACATTACCCGAAATGCTCATCGTCGGCAGTTCAATGTCATAAACCGTATCCTGCTCGAGATTAAGTGAACCGTTGAAGAGCGGACGGAATGTGTATGGCTGCTGCATCTGCCCGCGATAGACAGAAATATTGTAGAGACCTGGCTGGAGCTCGGTGAATTCGTAACGCCCCTCATCATCCACCTCCTTATTCCCGCCCCCCCTCACGAGCTGGGTCAAATCAGCCAGTTGATATGAGACATTCACGCCGGTTACGGGTTTGCCATTTTGCGTAACTTGCCCGGAGAGTCTGTATCCGGGTGTTAGGATGAAATTGAGTTCGGTAACCTTTCCCTCCTCAACGAGTGCCTGTTGTTCCTGTGAATTTTCCGCCTGACCGCTCATCAACAGTTCCTGATTCGGGACGAGCGAAACTGTGTATGTACCCGGCGTGAGTTCCTCAAAGGCATATTCGCCTTTCTCATCTGAACTGGTATGACGGAAGCCCGACGGACCCTGTGCCATAAGGAATGCATTTACGACGGGATTGCCTTTAACATCGAGGACGATGCCGGAGATTCCGCCACCGCTTGTGAGGGCGACCTCTCCTATGTCGAGTGTCTCGCCTTCTTTGATGTCGAGGTTTTCAACAAGTTTAGTAGAATAATTTTCGTGGCTGATTTTCAGTGTCTGCTTTCCGGTAGGAACTGTTTCAAATCGAAAACGGCCATCTATGTCAGTAGCTATGTTCTTGCCAAAAAACGGGACAATGTCGGCGATGAACCCCTGACCGGTGAATGTTACATCGGCGTCCGAGAGCGGTTGACCTGTCGCCTTTGAGACCACGCGTCCCACAACTATCCCGCCCTTCGATAACGCGATTTCCACATCTTTTGTCGGCTCATTCTCCTTTACGAAAACTATCTTCTTGCCTTTCAGAAAGCCATCCCGTGTAACCTCAAGGGTAGTTATACCCGGAGGAATATTCACAACCTTGAATTCGCCATCCTGATTTGTAGCGCTGGCGTAATCTTCAGGTCCGCGCTCAAACATACTTCTATCCATTCCGAATAAATTTGTTCCGCCCTCGGCAACCTTCACATTTGCGCCTGCCACGGGGGTTTTATCCAGCGCTGCGACAACGCGTCCCTCGACCGAACTTCCCGCCTTCAGACTGATGACGATGCCATCAATCGTTTTGCCGTTCTTTACGCGAATGCCGGATTTCACACCTTTGGCGTAGCCAGCCGCCGTAACCTTGAGCTTGTATTTCCCCTCCTTTACACCGCGAATCTCAAATGCGCCGTCTGGGTCGCTTACATCTCTGGAGCGGTTAAAGCGCTCACCAGCCATCATATTTGCACCGCCCGGAAAAAATCCTGAAGGTGTGTATTCAGCCACAATCTTATAGTCAGTAACAGGTTCTCTGGTTTTATCGTCCAGCACTATCCCGCGAATGATGCCGCCGGATTCAAGCACCAGCTCCAGATTCTCATCCGGTGCCTTGACATTTTGTTTGATGAGTGAGGGGTATGGGTCTTTTTCCACGGTAACCATATATGTGTGTGGAGCAAGACCATCTATGCGAAAGATGCCATTGGTGTCCGAGCGAGTCATTCCAATAGCTGGTGCCTGGAAATTTAAACTCATTGCGAACAGATGTGCATCCTTAATTAAGTTTCCCTCATCGTCCTTCACGACACCTGCGAGGGTAACTGCGGGTTTGAGTTTGAAGTCCACGCCGCTTGTTGTCTCGCCCTCTTTCACTTCGATATCCGGGCGCATCTCGTAAACATATCCATCTGCCCGTGCCAGGATATAATACGAAGCCGGTGCAAGGTGTTTAAGCTCGTAAGTGCCGTCTGTTTTTGCATCGGAAAATTCTCCCCTCTCGAGCATTTGAACGACTGTCCCAATATTAGCACCGATAAATTTGCCGATACCCTGGGAGAAGCCGACTTCAGCCTTTGATAGAGATTCTCCTTTTTCGTCTTTAATTTTGCCCGTAATCTTCCCACCTTCGGTAAGGACAATATTCACGTTTTCTTTGTGCTCGCCGGGTTTGAGTGTGAACGGTCCCGTCTCTCCGGGCGCATAGTCATCGTGGCGGGCTTGAAGCATCAGAGCCTCGGAGGGTGGAAGGTGTTTCAATGTGTATTTACCATCAGCGTCTGTCTGCGTGTCTTGCTGGAGAAAACTGCCTGTTATGCGGCGAAGGCGCCCCCAGTTTGCTCCAACGATAGCCATCGCAATTGGCTCGCCGTTTTTGTTCCTGACCACGCCGCTGATTTGCGACTCTTTCTTGAGATAAAAATCTACACCGCTTATCTCTTCGCCGTCTTTCGACACAATTCGGCGGGCGCGGGGGCTCCTGTATCCAGAGGCATAGACGTGAATCGTAACTCTGCCGACCGGTGCACGTTCAATGATGTAGCGTCCTTGCTCATCTGAATAAACCGGCTCGAATGAGTCTCCCGAACCCGACACCCGCGCACCGGCAATTGGTTCATTCGTTCCCTCCTCAAGGATATGTCCGGAGATACGTCCACCCTCGCCCAGAAGGAAATTAACTCCTTCAATAAAATCAAGTGGGTGGAGATTTAGCACAGGTCCAGTTTTGCGGGCAAAGCCTTTTGCAGAGGCGTGTGTCTTTGCTTTAGCTTCTTCAGGGATGAAGTGAGCCTGAAATTCGCCACGCGCATTTGTGATACGCTCCTCGGTATAACCACGAACGCGTGCGCCAAAGATTGCACGGGAAAGCGGGCTCCTTGAACCCTTTGCGCGGATTGTCCCCATCACCGTTGCCCCCTGGTGCAGGACAAGTCGCAAATCATCCGTCCCCGGTGTTACATCCCTTCTCATAATGCTGGATGTATTATTCGCAAAGGCGACAATCCAGGTGGAGCGGTCATCAACCCCGCGTAACACAAATTCACCTCTTGCGTTTGTGCGTGTTGAGTGCGCCTCATCATAAGCGCCATAAAAAATGACCGCATTCGCGATAGATGTCCCTTCGTCATCCACAACAACGCCGGAAAATGTTTTACCCGCTTTCAGTGTGAGTGTAAGTTCTTCGGGTATTTTCCCTTCTTCCAACTCTATGTTCTTCATCAACAGATGCTGTTTGCCTGAGTTCCGTATCGTGAGCATTACGGTGCCGGGCGGGAAGGTGTTAAATGTGAACTCACCGTTCTTATCAGTGTGGACCGGTTTATATTGAAATGTACGAGTATGGTTCGGAGTCTCGATTATTACTTCCGCGAATATCTCCGCACCGCTTGCGGGCTTGCCATTCTCGTCAAACACGCACCCTTTCAGCGGTATTGGATTACCGAGCGCAAGAGTCAGTGACTCTGTGGTTGAGGTGGATTGTATGCGAACATCGTCACCGAAAGCCGCAGCACTTCCCTTGCGTGAGGCGACGACGAACAAATCGGTATCTTTCGGCACGTGCGGGAAATTGAATCTTCCGTCTCTCCCGGTTTGCGTTCGCCCCGCATAAATTATACCAGCACTTTTTGCGGTATATAGCACATCGGCATCGGATGCAGGATTCTCCTTAGCATCGAGAACTGTCCCCGAAAGCGGCGCCCCTTTTGTAACAACGAGGTCAAAGTCCTTAAACGGCATTCCGAGGTTGAAGGTGAGCGGCACACTGACCCAGAAGCCCGCATAGTCATCTGAGCGCACCTCGAGGCGATAAACACCCGCCGGAACGGCATCAAAAAGGTAGCGCCCCTCATTATCAGTGTGCGTCACCAGCACAGGCTTGGCGTCGAACAATTGTTCATCAAGTGCATCGAAGTGAAAGGCGAGGTCTGAATTTTTATACAGGCGCAATTCAACATTTGCAGCCGCTTTGCCCTCGCCGGTTGAGATTCTGCCGCTGAAAAGAGAAGGCGCCTTTTTCTTCTCGAATGTTGTTTTCTTAAAGGAAGTCTGCCAGGGTTTTGGAGTCGGCGGTATGGGTGTGGAAACAGAGACGGCTGGCGTCGGTGTGATTAAGGGAGGCGATGCGATTACCCTGGGGGGTGTTGGGGCGCGCCTTGCCGACAAAATCAGATACACACCCCAACCCAGAATGACAATCATAGCTGTCAGAAGGATTACTTCAAGCACTTTTCTCATTTTTTTAGCCTCCGTTATGGGATTAGATTTCCATCCGGCGCCAGCGGGCAAGACCCAGACGCATCGGAAACACTATCGTTACCACATTTACAAAAATAAAAAATGTAATATAAGGTATGATGAATCTCTTCCACACTAAAAATAACGGACTTCCCAGGGCACGTAAATACATTGGAAATAACTCAAATGCAATCACGACTCCGGTGTAAAGGAGACTTAAGATAACATTCATTGTGCCGCCGAAGCCGTTGGCTATTCTGGCGGGATTATCCTCGCGAAAATCGGGCGATATTGCGCCTAATCCTACCGAGAGGCTTGTCAGTCCGAAACTCATCACCAGTATTGTCAGGGCGGAGAGCACACACATAAAGGTGTCAACTTTCAGCACGTAGTTGGAGAAAAGCATCATCGCCTCGGTCAGGACTAAAGCAGAGATTGCGCTGAGCCAGTATTTCTCCCAGACGATATGGCAGCGCTTCATAGGCGCAAGCCCGATTGCCCAGAATTGCTTTCCCTCCAGTGAAAGCATCGGATAGATGAATCGGGTGGTGATGATGGAGAGTATAAAACAGGTTGCGCCGAGATTGAAAAAAGATAAAAGCGTCTGCCACCTGGGCAGGAAGATATTGATTGCGCCGGTGTGGCGTGCAGCGCTGCGCAAGTTCGCAATGTATATGAAAAGGAGACCAAAGAGGATAATTATCTGCGTCCATTGAGCGGGGTCCCGCCAGAATGTCTTTATGTCCTTACAGACAAGTGCGCGGGTCTTTGAGGGCAAAAACCCCAGCAGCCTATCAATGTGTGTGAGGATTGAAAAGCGCCCACCGGCACTGCTTTTGCTGGCTGATTCCCTCGCCAGACACCACCCCCTGTAATAAAGGCGAGGCGCCATCCACCAGCACACTTGCAAAAACATCAGTGCAGTCGAGAGCAGCACACATAACCAGTAAAACCATTCCCTCACGTTGCCCTTGCCTGCGGCGATTATGCCCCGCGCCAGCCAATAATTTGGGAGTGTGGGGGCATTGCCCACATTCAAAAAACCCATAATCTGTCCGAAATCTTTCATATCGGAGAGCGAAAAGAATCGCCGAAATCCCAGCACACGCACAACAATAACCGTAACTGCGATTGTGGCTCCGGCGAGAACAACGGAGAGCATCCGCGTCTTTCTGGCTGGCAGATATGCCGAAATTAGCATCGTGATGATAGCCCCGAACGCCGCGGGGATGATGAGAAATGGCACAACTAAAAACGCCGTTAGCGGATAGTAAAGAACCGGCACATTGTGCGCCGCACCAAATGCCATAAATATCGGCAGGGCAAGTATGGCAAATGCCCACGAACTGTAAATGATGGATTCGGTGAGTTTGACGGCGAAGATGTCGCGATGTTTAATCGGTTGCGCCATATAAAAGTCGAGCTCGCGCGAGATATACGTGGTGGAAAGTGTGATTATGATATTCGAGAAAATCAGCATCGCAAAAAATGCCAGAAATATCATACCCACAAGGCGGTTCAAGAGAAGTGCACCGAACGGTTCGAGGCTTTCCGACATCAGGAAATCAAAGAGGAAATAGAAAAATCCGGTGCCACCGCCCATAAGAAAAACCACCACACCCACTCCCACCAAGACGTGTATCCATATATGTCGGCGCATCTCGTAGATGTAGTTATTGATAATTTTGTGTTTTGCGCCAAATATAGTCTTCAGCACAGAGGTAGCCATAATATCATTTCCGTCCTAAGTTGTCCGTTGAGCCCGTTTGCCCATCGAGCCTGGATAAATTTGCAACTTCCAATTTGCAATTTCCAAGTTCACAGTTCACCATTCTTCGTTCAAACATCTCTGTATGTTCACCTACCCTCATCTGCCACCTTGTTGCCGGTGAGTTCGAGGAAGAGTTCTTCGAGATTTCCATCTCTATGTGTGGTGCGACGCATCTCTTCGAGCGTCCCCAGAAAGATGAGCTTGCCCTCGTTTATCAAACCTATGCGGTCGGCTAATTCTTCTGCAACGGAGAGGGTGTGTGTGGAGAGAAAGACGGTTGCCCCTCTTTTTACACGCTCTCTGAATAGCCTTTTAACGATGCGGGCACTCTGCGGGTCAAGCCCCACCATCGGTTCATCCACAATAATGATTTTAGGGTCGTGCATAAGGGCGACACTCATCACCAGTTTCTGGCGCATCCCGTGGGAGTAGTTTTCAATGAGTTTGTCGCGTGCACCATTTAGCCCAAAGAGCGTGAAGTAATATGTGAGTTTTTGTTCCTGCACATCGGGCGGCACACCAAAGAGGTCGCCGATGAACCGGAAGAATTCATAACCGGAGAGTTTTTCGTAGAGATAGGGATGGTCGGGAATATAACCTATGAGGTGTTTTGCCTCGAAGGGCTGTTTTTGTATATCAAACCCACAAAGGATGGCGCGACCTTTTGTGGGGCGCAAAAGTCCCGTCAGCACCTTGATGGTTGTAGTTTTCCCTGCGCCATTGGGACCGAGAAACGCAAATATTTCACCCGCCCTGATAGAGAGCGTCAGGTCGCGCACCGCCACAACTTCTTCGTAGCACTTTGTGAGGTTATCTATAAAAATCATCGGTTTGCTCACGTGGTTCACCTCTCTTTTTTTGAGCCAAGCATTCCCTGAAGGGCTTTTTGCAGACCGCCCGGCTCACCTGTTGTGGTAGATTTTCCCACGGCGAATTTTTGCGTTCCTGGCAATTCGGGAGTAAACTCGTCTTGTGCAAAGGCAGGATATTCTTTGACGATTTCAGACTCTGGCGCCGCTTGCATAATTATGTCCGGCATCAGGCGCCGCTGAAGAACTTTGCCATCGGGGCTAACCCAGCTCACAGTCGTGATGTTATTCAGCGTGGTCTCGACGCGGAAAGTTTTGTAATTAACATCGCCGATGGTGAGTGATTCCTTTTTTACAACTCTGACCTCGGCTATCCCTCCGCCCGCACTCCACACAGGGTCGAAGACAGGAATACGGTATGTTTTACCGACCTTAAGCGGGATATGATACCCGACGGTTGAGCGCACGGCGTCAAGGAGCGATGGCGGCTTTTCGAGTTCAATCTTGCCGGTAGTTTCGTTTGCACCTCTTTTGAATCTATAAAACAGGTGCCGACCTCTTACAATACCGCTTATGCTCCAGGAGATTTTTGCCATCTCAACATCAACCGCAAATCGCCGCAGGACAAACGATTTATCAAGCAGGGCGCTTGCCTTCGTTGAGACCTTTTTAGTTATCCCGAATAATTTGCTCTGGAAGGTAAGTCGAGATGTCATAAGATAGCCATCGCCGGTGGCTCGTTTCCTGATAGATGCCATAGCGGCGCCGACCGGATTGCCTTTATACAAAATGCGCATCCACTCCTCTTGATTCTGCCAGTTTGCGGCGAGGGAGACGGGTGTGATTTCCATTATATCTGAACTATGCGAATGCACAAGGAGGCGCTCCTTCAGGAGTGTAGACATCATCGCCAGCCAGAAGAGCGTAATAGCCACGCCGATGATTTTTGCCTTCATTCTTTTTTTTCTCGCCACTTTCAGTTAGAGTTAAATATAAAATGATAGCAGCTCCCCTCATTATTCAAGGCAAAAGTCGTCATTTGCTCCTTCCAGTCGCGTCAGATGTGGCTTTCAGCCACGTCGTTGCGCCTCTTCGAAGCTGTCATTTACTCCTTTCAGTCGCGTCGTTAAATGACGACGGCGAAGCCGTCTAATGATTTGCTTGACGCCTCCGACCAGCTCTTTTATCAATGCACATCATCCTTTCGTTATCAATCCAGAGGAGGATTTATCTTGCCGCCCCAAAGCCGCCTTAAGAAAATCGCCAGAGAGGGATTTAATATCCTCCTTCTCGTGGCGGTTCTTTACTTTGTGGCAAGAGCCATAAAAACGAACTGGGTGCAGGTGAGACAGAGGGCGTTTTTGCTCAACTGGGGTTGGATTATGCTTTCTGTGATGTTTTATTCAGGTTTTCTCTTCTGCAATTCGCTTGTCTGGAGATTTGTGATGGGGAGGCTGGGAGACCGCGCCAGTATCGCTGCATTCTTCCGCGCATATATCTCGGCGCTGTTCGGACGCTATGTGCCGGGTAAAGCCTGGCTCCTTCTCATTCGTTTGAGATATGTGGAGAAGATGGGATTATGTCGCCGCAATTGCGTCATCAGCACACTTTACGAAACTGCCCTGATGATTGCAAGTGGGCTTCTTTTATCTCTGGCATCATTTTGGGTTTTTTATACCGCCAAAGGCTCGGTTCTCCTGGCAACGGGCGCGATGGTGATTGGGATTCTTATTCTATTTCATCCGCGGGTTTTTTACACTTTTTTTAATCTTGTCCTGAAGAAGTTTAAGAAAGAGACCGTGCCGGAAGGGGCGCGCCTGAAGACTCCCGACCTCTTACGGATTATTTTATATTTCTTTATATCGTGGGCGTTTGGCGGGATTTCATTCTATTTTCTTATGAAGGGTATAACACCGGTGGCGTGGCGGTTTTTGCCAGAGGTAGCCAGTGTATTTATAGCGGCGAATGTGATAGGATTCATCGCCTTTTTCGCACCGAGCGGCATTGGTGTTCGCGAGGGGATGCAGATAATATTGCTGGCGACGATTGTGCCGAAAGATATAGCGGTGCTTGCCGCAATCCTTGCGCGCCTGTTAGCGACCACCACCGAAGGAATTTTATGGCTTGCGTTGCACAGTATGAAATCTTCAAGTTATTAATGAGAGCGGATACAGGTAACTTTAACGTTTTTTAATGACGCGTCAATTCACATCTTGTTATCTTTGAGCGGATATATATTATGGCAGTTCGCCGCACACTGAGCAGTCTGACATTGACTGCGGTCTTACTTGCAGGCACTTTTGTTCCGGTGCTATTCTGGCTATTACCGCTGGTCATCATTATTGCCGCCCTGATGGGCGTGTATGAATATTGCCAGCTCGCAAGCCGCCATAATGCCCCACCAATCTATACCCTCGCCCTCCTTTTCACAGTCGCACTTCTTTATGATGCCTACTGCAATCGCTTCGCCCACCTTCCGGTGATAATTATCACCGCCGTTATCTTAACAGGGATGGTGTATACTTTTCTACGGAATTATGCGGGGAGTATTACGGGGGTTGCGACCACCGTCTTTGGGGCATTCTGGGTGGGGATACCCTTATCATTGGGGCTTCTTTTACTCGGAAAACCCGACGGCAAATATATCTTAATGTTTGTCCTGGCGGTTGTATGGTTGACAGATGTGGGCGCTTACTTTGTGGGATGCAACTGGGGGCGGCACAAAATCACCCCGCGACTCAGTCCAAACAAGACCATCGAGGGGACACTGGGTGGACTTGTCTTCGCCATTCTAACCGCTTTGATAATTCGCCTCATTTTGCCATCAATTTACGGGCATCTCTTCACGATGCGGGAGGTGGTTTTGTTGGGTGCATCCTTTGGCATAGTCTCACAAATAGGCGACCTTGTGGAGAGTGCTTTCAAGCGGGACGCAGGTGTGAAGGATTCCGGCAGGACACGTACCGGACATGGTGGTATCCTCGACCTTATAGACAGTGTTGTTTTTTCCCTGCCGCTGATGTATCTTTACCTCTATTTCTTCCCGCGATAAAAGCCGGGGATGAGCTGTGCGGCAAGTGCGTAAGCCTCAAGCGAGTGGTGCTCCTGCCCCATCTCTGTATAGTAATGCCCGATGCGGTATTGCGTTGCAAAGTCAATCGGATAAAATGCCCCCAGCGAATTCAGCACGGCAAGCGCTGCGCCCCGCTGCCCCGTCCTGATATATCCCCTGAATAAAAGAAGCCGCACCTCCACGCTCCCCGGACAATAAATCTTTCCCGCCTCGAGCACAGACACCATCTTCGTATACTCGCCGCGCAAATTCAGAAAGTGGGCATACTCAATATAATACCTCGCACAGTAGCGATTCAGATTTAAGGCGCGTTGGTATGCGACATCAATCAGGAATAGACGCCCCTTCATCGCGTCGGCAGGTAGGGCACGCAGATGTTTGGCATACAATAAGCGGATTTCAGGGTTATACGGCATAAGAAAGGCGGCAACCCGGAGGCGGCGTTCAAATCCCCGGCTGCCCGGTTCGCCCCGACGCCGACTTTTGACAAGCGCCGTGGCAATTGCCGGCGTGGATTCTATAAGCATAAGGAGCGCAAGCGGAATCAAAACCGCCAGTGAAAATCCGAGGTTTGCCGATGAGGCACATCCTTGCGACCGGGTCCTTTTCTCCGGGTTCCCGCTTAAACCCAGAGCCATTCCCGTTAGTGGTAAAAAGATGAAGAATCCCACGGGAGTTGCAAAAATGGTCGTTACAAAACCACTGACAAAAATCGCAAATAGCGCACCCACAATCAGCCAGAAACAGAACGACCGCATTCTCCGCCCGCCCGAGAATCTCCCCTTCCGCCGAATCAGTGAATAAACAAGCGTCGCTATGAACCCAAGCCATACAAGGACTCCGATTATCCCCTCTTCGGCGAGAAAAATGCCGTAGCTGGAGTGAAAACCTGGAGGATGTCGCTTCGGTAATGGCAGATATTTAGCACAAACATAATCCAGCGCACCACACCCGCAACCCAGTAAGGGACGCTCTGAAATTGCAGCATCTGTCAATCTACCACCGCGATAAAAAGCCGATGCTTCGGTTTTTACATTGCCCGCTTCACTATCCCCGAGGTGCCTCTCACCCCACCAGAACCCCGCTCCACAGAGTATGAAGAGTAAAAGGATACCTTCATATCTTCTGGCGAACAGGCTCCTGCCCACATAAAAAAGAATCAGACCATCCAGCAAAAATGGCAGGCGTTCAATTGCGGGGAATGCAACGCGCGAAAATACCGCATTCAAAATTGCATAAATAAATACGAACACCAGAAGAATCTCCGGTGCCGAAAATGGGAGACGAAGCCTCCGCCCCGAAAGGCGTGTGGCAAAAAGTGAGGCGCCCAGTGCAGCCGTTATCAGTAAGTGAATAAAGAAACCCCATCCATATCTTCCCTGCCGCCACACGACAATAAGCACAGTCAGCGCAGTAAAATAACCGGCTGCCACCACAATTTCAAGAAGCCACACACGCCAGTTATTTCTCACATCAGAATTCACAATCTTTCCTTATGGAAAGAATAAAGAATAGTGAACTGTGAATAGTGAATGCAGAATTTAATATGCAGTTTTCTAAATTTTCAATTCTTCATTCCCTATTCTTCATTCAATTTCCTCTCCAGCGCCGTCAGGAGTTCCTCGCGCCCAAGCGCGCTCTTTGCCGAGTAAGGTATAAAATCAACACCTTCGGGTGGCGAAAGCGTTTCTTTTATTATTTTGAGCTGGCGGAGCAAGGCGCTTTTTGAGAGTTTATCCGACTTTGTAACCACAAAAACGAACGGGATGCGGTATGTAATGAGCCATTCGAGGAGGCGTCTGTCGCCCTCGGACGGGATACGGCGCGCATCGAGAATAAAGACCAGTAGCTTAAGTGCGGGGTTATTTTTCAGATAGCCAACAATCATTTTATCCCAGTTTTTTTTCACGCGCCAAGGGACTTTAGCAAATCCATAGCCCGGCAGGTCCACGAAATAGAAGGTGTCGTTTATTCTGAAGAAGTTAAGGAGTTGAGTGCGACCCGGGGTGCGGCTAATGCGGGCGAGGTTGCGGCGATTGGTGAGGGAATTTATGAGGCTGGATTTCCCCACATTAGAGCGTCCGGCGAATGCAATCTGGGGCAACATCGGTCGCGGGAAATCCGAAGGTTTCACCGCACTCTTTTCAAATTCCGCCGATTTAATCTTCATACGCGTCCGAATTTATCTCAAGGGTATAGGTATGAGTGAGTATTAACGGACGATAATTCGGAGAACAAGAGAATTACTTATCAATTACTCCGCTATTTTACCCATTCCTCCGGGGGGGTCAGGAGAAATTCATCCAACGGGATACCCTGCTTTCCAACGAGCAGATTTCTCTTTACTGCAAACTCTCGAGAAAATGCTTTTATCCCCTGCAGGCCGGTTTTTCGCCGTCCACTCTTTACCTCGACTGCCACCAACGTCTTCCCTCGGCACAGCACAAAGTCAACCTCACGATTCCGGCTTAGCCAATAAAATAATTCGATATCAGTTCCCTTTATCTCATTGGCAAGGGTAGCTCCGACCGATGTCTCTACCAGATGTCCCCAGTAATCGGTATCCTGTTTAGCCTCACGTAGCGTAAGATGGGATGTTGCCGTCATCAACGCTGTGTTAAGGACTAAAAGCTTTGGGCTGGATGCCCTTTGGCGCACCCGCGCTCCTGCATATTTAGGCAAGCCCATCAATAACCCCGCTCCTCGAAGTAAGTTCAAGTAATGGGCGAGAGTGGTTGTATTGCCGGCGTCCTGAAGCTGACCAAGCATTTTCTGATAAGAGAGCACCTGACCGGAATAGGAGCATCCGAGATCAAAGAGTCGTCGCAGAAGTGCTGGTTTGTCTACCCGTGTCATAAGTAAGATGTCTCTTGAGACCGTGGTTTCAATGAGGGAATCTATGATGTAGCGTGACCATCTGTTGTGGTCGTGTATCAAACTTGCTGCGCCGGGATAACCACCATAAAAGATATATTGCTCCACGTCCCATCCAAAGGCTTCGTGCATTTCAGCAAAAGACCAGTGAGTAACCGGGATGCTCTCGAACCGCCCTGCAAGGCTTTCTGTTAACCCGCGCTGCACAAGTAATGGTGAAGAACCCAGAATGAGTATATGCAACGGAAGCCCAACGGCGGAATCCTCATCCCACAGACGTTTCACTGTTTCAGACCAACCTGGGACCTTCTGGACCTCATCCAGAACGAGTAATCCCTTTTTCTTGCGCCGCCCGCGCTTTTTAATTTTAGTCCGCGCCGTTTCCCATTGCTGCTCGATCCAGACGTAATCCTTCAATGTCGGCTCATCGGCGGAGGCATAGTGGCTGGGGAGGATATCTTCAGCCATAAGCTGGCGCGCGAGGGTCGTTTTGCCCGTTTGGCGGGGACCCGAGAGAACCTGAATAAACCGACGGGGTTCAGAAAAGCGCCTGCGTAGAACGTTAAAAATAGGTCTTTTAAACATTTGATACAACCGCCATTTAACAATTTACTCAATATTATGAGTAAAATTACTCAAAGTCTTGAGCATCTGTCAAGACAATTCCGCTTCAAGGCAGGTGTTCCATTTTTTGCAGATATCGATTCCCTAAGGGGCTACACTTTTTTCAAGACATCGCTTGAAAAAAGAAGGTAAAATCGTGCCAGTGAATTTTAAATTGTCGGTTTTAGATTTTAGATTGGTGGCTTCGTAGCATCTACAACCTTTTGTATATCTCGATTCCCTAAGCGCCTAACGGGCAAACCGATTAAATTTTCGGGGCAGTCTTATCCGCACGGGTAAATTGGTCTTTTAATTCGATTGTCCACTCATTTGACAATTTACTCAAAGAAGTGAGTAAAATTACTCAAAACCTTGAGCATCTGTCAATATATTTACCTTTCGCGCCGGTGCGATGAAAGAGATAAAGCGGGTGCAAAAAAATATTGACGTAGCCATCAAATTGTCCCATAAGCTTAATGTAGGAATAAGGGGAGGATATATTGCCCCAAATTCCTGAAAAAATTGCTGAATCTGTAAATTTGAGATGAAACAGTTCAATCATAAATACAGGCAAGCCGGGTATACGGCGCTGGAGATTCTGGTCGTCTTAATGATAATGTCCCTCTTCTCCACATTCGCCATTCTTTCTTATAGTTCTTACCGAAAGCAGGCTCGGCTGAAGAGTGCGGCACAATCGGTCGAATCGGTTCTTGCAACGGCACGGACACTGGCTATAAATCAGAACGCCTACTTTCAGGTGTGCATTGATATCACTAACCGGCAGTTCTGGATTGATGAACTCGACCGCCGTGGCAGAATTATTAAACCAAAGGTTACGGGTGTAAAGTGGCTCCCGGAGGATGTCTTATTTTCCGAGGTGCGCAAAAACGGATTCTCATATTACTCGGGCATAGTTCCGATTTGCTTTCACCCCAGTAGCTCCGCGGAATATGCCTCCATTTATATTATCGGGGAAAATGCCGACGGTAGCCAGAGTGAGAATTATTTCACAGTCCGAGTTTATCCGTCCACCGGCCTCACCCATATCTTTGGAAATCAGCGAAAATAGAATTTGGTCCTACCCAATGAAAACGGAAGTCGTTAGACGTTTTACATTGCGCTCTGGACGCCCGGCATCGGGCGGCGGATCAGGCGGTTACTCACTGATTGAGGTGCTTGTGAGTGTGGCAATCCTTTCGGCGGGGATTGTGTCTATTATCAATTTTTTTCCACTGGGACTGAAGGCACAGAATCGTGCAGCGGATATTTCTCGCGCAGCCGTCCTCGCCCAGCTCAAGGCGGAGGAGATTCGGCGCGACAACGATCGCGCAGGCAAACTCATAAATGCCATACGCTCCCTTAGAACCCCGACACAACCCATTCAGTTCCCCAATGAACCCAAACTTGCCTACTGTTTCTGCGGCATCTCTTTGATTGACCCACGCGATGACCCCGATGACCCCAGAGACGATTACGGCATTGCCCGCGTTATTGTGATGTATAGTAAGGAATACAGGGGCGAGAATGAAATCCTTTACGAGTTGCGGTTTGACCAGTGAAGATTAGGCATCAGTCAATGCGAACACCAGTTTCAAATTGTAAGTTGCAAATTTCCAATTCTCAATCTGAAGCGGAGCAGACAGCAGTTTGCAATCCGCAATCCGCAATCCACAATCCACAATCCGCAATTTCCAATTTCCAATTTCCAATTTCCAATTCTCAATCCTCTCTCTCCCGCTCATCATTCACAAATCACCGTTCACCGTTCACCGTTCACAAATCACCCGCTCTCAGACGCGGCGTAACGCTCATAGAGATGCTGGTGGCAATCACCATAACGATGATATTTTTGGCGGGGGTATTTGAGGCATTTGTCCAGATACTGCGCACCTCTGACCTTGCCGAGGCAAAATTGGAAGCCGTAATGAATGCCCGCGCCGCACTTGAACATATGGCTATTGACATTAAAGCCGCACGCATTGACCCGAGCCGCCCTATCCAGTTTTTCCACGGCGAAAACTCCGACCTTGCTTACGGCGACCGCAAAGATAATGATGACGATGGTGGTGTGGATGAAGAAATCCGGGATGCCGAAGATAACGATGGCGACTATATGGGTGCATCCGATGACGTTCATACGGATTTCGGTGGCGGACTCTTTGAGCGCAAAGACCTTATGGGTCTTGCAGACCTCGGAGACCGGCACGTTGATGAGGATTGCCGCTTCTCTGATGACCACCTTGAGTTTCGCATCTTCCCCGACCCTGCACGCCCCGGCAGCCGCGATAAATCTGTCAGATTCGAGATTACGACCTTTGATGGCGAACCGAACGTCCTCGTCCGCCATATCACCTATAACCCCTCAGACCCTGATACCAGATATGAAGAGGAAGACCCTATCGCCTTTAATGTCCTCTCGCTGAATTTCCTTTATTGGGACCCAAACCGCATCCCGATGAACTGGATACCCTCGTGGGATTCGCTGTATGCACCGATGTTTCCCGACCCGAAGATAGAAATCCCGGTTGCCGTAAATATCTCTATCACGGTATATTCAGGCACCGAGCCTTTCAGTGAGTATACACCGGGGCAACCGGTTGACACTATTACGCTCGATACCACTGTAAACATAGAGCAGATTTTGAAAGATGAACGTTACCGAAATCTTATGTAAGGGGCGGCGAACCTCTCGCCGCACGAGGCGCCAATCGGGGTCAACACTTATTTTGGTGTTGGTGATTCTGTCCATCCTTGCCCTGATTGCCACCACGCTATCTTTCACGTCCCGGCTGGAGGTAATATCCTCGGGGAATTTTGCCGAGGGGACGCAGGCGCGAATGTCCGCAGCAACAGGGGTGGAGACCGCCGCCGCTCTGCTCCCTTTGCGCGCACCTTACACCGCATACACGCAGCGCTGGGCGCTCCAGGGCGAGATAGGCTTACAGACCAGCGCTGGCGATTCACCCCTCGCCGACGTCACAATTGTGGACGAGTCTTCCAAATTGAACATCAATGCCGCAGATGATGCCCTCCTGCGCAATGCACTTGCCACTATCCTGAAGACACATAGACTCAACCCCGGAGTCGCTCCTGCCATTGCCAGTGAAATCATCCGGTATCGCTACGGTCCCGATGGCAAACCCGGCGCCGCAAGTAAAGATGACGATGGCGATAGCAGCTTTTCCGACCTCCTCACCGATGGTCTCGATAATGACTGCGATAGCTTGATTGATAACCCTGAGGAAGTCCTTCTGAGCGTTGAACACGACGGTATAGACAACAATCAGGACGGACAGATTGATGACGGGCACGACGGCGTAGAATTCGATGGACTCGATAACGATGGCGATGGCGTGATTGATGAGAAATTTGAAGGCATTGATGAACCTGACGAATTCATACCCGACCCCACTCGCACACCAAATGGTGATGACCGCCCATTCCTTTCAGTTGAGGAATTGAAACTCCTCCCCTCGATGACGGATGAGATATTCAACGCCCTTAAGCCCTATGTAACCGTTTATTCGGTTTGCGACCCGGTATATTCCAACGGCGGACAGGCAATTGCAAAAGTCAACGCCAACGCCGCATCTGCGCAGGAAATCTACGAGGCGCTCGCCAGACGCTTCCACGACCGCGATACAAATCTCCTCAAGCAATTCGCCGTCAACGTCGCCGATGCGCGCGATGCAGATTCCGTCCCCACCAGTCTCTCCGGCGAGAGCCCCCAGCATCCGTTCCTCGGAATCGAAAAAACCCCATACATAAACGAGGTCTGGTCCGATTCCCTCACTGATGCCAAGGATGGCGATGACGGGCAATACATCGAATTGTTCAACCCTTACGATGAGGCAATCTCGATAGAGGGCTGGAGGATGGAAGTGGCGGGTAGCTCGGTTTATCTCACCGGAAATATCGCACCGAGAGGCTATGTGGTTATAACCGATGATTACAATAATGAAAATGACCCGACACCTGAAGATGACGAGAGCGGTTATGGAAGCCTCTATGACATATTCGGCGTTGTGCGGGGCGGCTCAGCCCGTAGAATCGTCGAGAAAGGCAGCCTCGAAATCCCGGATGATTCCGGCACTGTTATATTGAAGGACAGGCGTGGCAAACTGATTGATTACTTTTATTACAAAGACGGGCAATACAAGGGCGTGAGGGTGAGCTTTCAGAGAGATGACCCCCGTGTCCGCTACGCCACAAAGACATTCTGCACCCCGCTGAAACAAAACCTCACATATAGACCCTCCAGTGGAAAGTTTAACCTCACCCCGTTCCACACGCGGGACAGATTATTTGAAAGCCCCGTAGATTTGATGGATGTATTCGCCGGATATACAAATGTCCTTTGCTCGAAGACATCCTCGCATTCGCCCAGAGCGGAAAAGCCCTGGTCTGCGCCCCTTATCTCATCGGCAGATGCAGGCGAACTCGACATCCGCCTCGTTGACATCTTTACCGTAAAATCCCGCACACGATTGAGCGCCTCGAAAATTTTACAGAAGCTCGGACGCGTTGATGAAGACGACCTGTATAGACTCCTCGAAAGACAGAATACGCCGGGGTATATTTATGGGCAGGTGAACATCAATACCGCCCCTGCCGGACTCATCGCAGCAATTCCCGGATTGGACGAAACTTTTGCGCAGAAATTGACAGAATACCGTTATCAGGCAACGCAGATTATTCTTCGCGGGGAAAACGATGTAGCAGGCGTCCCTTTCGAGAACATCACGGACATTATGCGTTTCGCCACAAGTCTACCAAAGGGACAATCGGGTCTTAAAGATACCAGTCGTGCAGAGATACTGGAGAGCTTGCGTAAAGTCCTGCCGTATATAACAGTGCAATCGCGTTCCTTCATGGTTTATTCCGAGAGCCGATTTGGGCGGTCTCGCCGAACACAAGGTGCAACGCCCAAACAAGAACGTCAACCCGCCCGTTCCATAGTAAAGGCATTATTACGGCTCACCCCACGCGGCAATGCCGAACTCGTCAACTGGTGTTATCTCACCAGATAATTCAGACCCCGACCTACCGGTATAACTCTTTCACTTCCCCAGTTTTATGAGGGTGATGACGTCTGCGATGTCAATCTTGCCGTCTGAGTTGGCATCGGCAAAAGTGAGTTGCTCGGGACGAAGACTGATTTTGCCTAAAAGATATTGGGCGAGCTCGGAGGACGTGAGCTCTGGCCAGCAGTTGTAGGGACCTCCATAAGCCCCCATATCGCTGTGCTTAATGCCTTTTCTTGGCGGTCGGCAGGCATCATAATAGTCCGCGCCGGGGTCGCCGGCATCAATGCAGGGTGAGCCATCCTGCAGGTGGAAATCATCGTTTGCGGGATTAACCAATTGGGGGTCGTAGGAAAAGTTACCAGTGCCGCTGCCTTTCCAGTCCTGAATGCAACTATAGGATGGAATGGCACACTCGTAAATTTGAGCACCTTTATTGGCGGTATTTTCCCAGATTATGCAGTTTTTGATAGTGCCCGGACAATCGTAAAATCCGCCGCCCCACCACTGCGCCGAATTGCCATAAACGGTGTTGTTCTCGATGATTGCATTGCATTGATAAAGCCCGCCACCGGAGGATGCAGAGTTGCCATAAATAGTATTGTTCTGAATAGTAGCATCGCACTGGGCAAGCCCACCACCCATTGCAGATAAGT
>CAZGKP010000004.1:0-36326 GCA_964526215.1 uncultured Candidatus Sumerlaeota bacterium | reverse complement strand
AATTCTCCTGATAGTTAGCACCTCATCAACCGAACTATCGCCGACGATGTTGCGTAGAGCGGCTTCTGAAACGTCTCGGATGGTCTTTTTCGGGTCTCTGACATTAAAGAGATATGCCACCGGGTCCTTAATCTTATACTGGACAATCCATTTCACCATTGCGCTGTTGAGGTCACCACAGAGCATAAGCGCCTCGTCTTTATATTCTTTTTCCACGTATACGGTTCTTACCCCAGGCTTTCCTATTCTGAATCCAAACTCCTCTTTGAATATACGCTTGACTTCCGGCTTTTTCACTCCTTCGATCCCGAGTGGTAATTTTAAATGCAATCCCGGCTGAGTCACCCGATTGAATTTACCAAATCTGGTCACCACGCCCAATGCGTCCTGGGCTACAGTGTAGACAGCCGTTCGCAGCGCGATGATAATAAACAGCGCCACAATGACTACCGGCACCAGGGCGGTTATTCGCTTTATTTGCTGAGGGCTGGGTCGCCATCCCAATTCCCCGTTTTCCAACTGTTGCATTTTTTAATCCCCCTTACGGCTCAGAATTCCGATTATTTACGTGATATGGTTAGCCTATGTTATTTATAACATTACGGTCAACCGCAAATCAATTTTTGATTCAGGAAGCACTTATGATATTCTCTCCCAATATATTTGTTTGTATAAACTCAGAGCATAAGCTGTCAAGGAAAACTTAAGGTTCATTGTGAGGGCATTTTTCCCCACTGTCATTCGGGGTCAGCCTCTATAATAAGTTCAATAAGGGATGGCGCCGGTGTGTGATGGAAAACAAATTAAGCAGCCGCTGCGTAAAGGGGCGATATAATACTTCCCCGCTCCCGGCACACGTAAAACGACCTATCCCCAGGGGAAATATCAAGTGATTATGTCCTGTCTCTTTTTTTTGAACGGACCAATTGTCATAAAGTCCTGTTCATTGTCCCCATTATATCGCCTGCTTCCCAAATGTCCCAAATGTCAATCCAATGCACCCTTTTTGGACGGAGATGCCAATCTTTTGTTGACGTTGCGGGGGGAATTGTGAATTTATCCAGACACATTTTTTATGCTGACCGTGGTCTTTATGGCTTTTTACGTTGCAAGTCTATTCGCCGGTTTTTTATCCTGCTATCTTTTGACTTTTCCGGTGCGGGCACTGGCGGTGCGCCTTGGATTCCTCGATTACCCCGCAGAACACAAACTCCATAAAAAACCTGTCCCCTACTGCGGCGGCGTGGGAATTTATGTGGCACTTGTCATCTCCCTGATTGTCTGGTTTCATATCTATCCGCCTGCAATTATTTACCGGAGTCGTCTGGAGGGGCTGATTCTGGGTGGATTGCTGGTCGTAATCTTTGGGCTATGGGATGACCTGAAGGGCTCCGGTGCGCTCCAGAAATTCACCGCACAGACGCTCATTGCACTCCTGATGTATCATTATGGTTTTCGGATTGAGCGTTTGAGTGTGCCGATCTTAGGCTCGGTGAATCTCGGCTGGGCGGGCGTTATTCTCACCGTCTTGTGGTTCTGGGTGATGATGAACGCCATAAACCTGATAGATGGTCTGGATGGTCTTGCTGCAGGAGTAACGGCAATCTCCGCCACTACGATTCTGGTCATCACGTGTGATTTAAACCGCCCGTTCGGCGCATTTCTTGCCATCATTATGGTGGGGATATGTCTGGGTTTTCTGCCGCACAATTTTCATCCCGCAAAGTTATTTATGGGTGATACCGGGAGTTTAATGCTGGGATTTTTACTGGCGGCATTGACGCTCACGACAAGCACAAAGGCGCCCGCGCTGCTCACATTGCTCATCCCGCTGCTTGCAGTGGGGATGCCGGTTTTTGATACGGCGCATGCCTTTTTTCGGCGTATCCTCAGTGGACAACACCCCTTCCGCGCCGATACAAAACATCTGCATCATCGCCTGCTTGCGTTGGGGCTCTCGCAGAGGCGCGCCGTTTTGCTCCTCTACTACATCTCGGCGTATCTGGGAGTGATGGCTTATGTATTATCGAGGGCATCTGCGCAAATGACCGTTATTGTGGTTGTGTTGCTGATGATAGGGCTTTTCTTGCTGGCAGAGAATATATCGGTGCTGGCGCGCCGCCCCGGAAACTTTCCTCCGAAAAAATAATTCGCCTAAATACTGCTCCCCACCGATGGCGCGCCTTCGGCCTTCGGCGTTCAGGGGCGAACCCAATTTGCAGCTGCTATAAAGGACGACCCCAAGATTCAAAAGTGGGCGATAGGAGTGGGGGTTATTTTCAAAAACTCGATGGATAAGAGGGGAAACAGATGAGTCTTAGTCTCCAGGCAATAATGGGCATATTGCCGATTTTGACAGCGGCGGTTTTGCTCGTTGCTTTGCGCCTGCCCGCCAGAAAGGCGATGCCGATTGTCTATGTGGTCGCCGCAGGAATTTCGCTTTTGTTCTGGGGAGTTCCATTGGCGCGGGTCGCGGCATCTACAATTCAGGGCTTTTTTATCACTTTTGAAATCTTGTTTATCATATTCGGTGCAATTTTGCTCCTGAATACGCTGAAGCATTCTGGTGCAATCGCAACCATCCGCTCGAGTTTTTCAAAAATCTCCGGTGACCGGCGTGTGCAGGTGATAATCATAGCGTGGCTGTTTGGTTGTTTCATCGAGGGGGCATCCGGGTTTGGAACACCTGCGGCGATTGTGGCACCGCTATTGGTGGCTCTCGGCTTTCCTGCAATGGCGGCTGTTATGATTGGGCTGATGATTCAGAGCACACCCGTCAGCTTCGGTGCGGTGGGGACACCCATACTTGTCGGCGTAAAGCAGGGTCTGGCAAGCCCCGAATTCACCGCCAATCTCGTTGCCACCGAACAGAGCGTTCAGGGGTATCTACGGATGGTCACGGCGAGAACTGCAATATTGCACGGCATCACGGGCACCTTTATACCACTTTTGATGGTCATAATGATGACGCGCTTTTTTGGCAGGAAGAAGTCGTGGACTGAAGGCTTGTCTATCGCGCCATTTGCGATTTTCGGCGGACTGGCTTTTACTATTCCCTATACACTGACGGGAATATTTGTGGGACCGGAATTCCCATCACTGCTTGGCGCCTTGTTCGGTTTGCCAATAGTGGTTTTTGCGGCACGCAAGGGATTCTTAATCCCGAGAGATACGTGGGATTTCGCTCCGGCAAAGCAGTGGAACCCCGAATGGATAGGCAAAATCCAGCTCAAACTCGATGATATAATGGATAAAAAAATGGTAACCTCGTTCGCCTGGTTTCCGTATGTATTGGTTGCGCTGTTTCTGGTATTCAGCCGTGTGCATCAACTCCCAATCGGTCGCGCCTTGAAATGGCTGACCATAAGATGGTCGAATATTCTGGGCACAGACATCAATGCCGCGACGCATCCCCTTTATCTGCCGGGTGCCATAATGATAGCTGTTGTTGTCATTACGTTTTTCCTGCACCGGATGAAGGTTAAAGACATAAAGAGGGCATTTTCCGAATCCGCCGGGATTCTTCTGGGAGCCGGTTTTGTCTTAATCTTCACAGTGCCGATGGTGCGAATATACATCAACTCGGGAGGCAATCTGGCAGGGTTGCCCAGTATGCCGGTGGCTATGGCGAAATGGGTTGCCGAGAACGTGCATAGAGCCTGGCCCCTGTTTGCCCCATCGGTTGGTGCCCTGGGGGCATTCATCGCCGGAAGTAACACGGTCAGCAATCTAATGTTTTCGTTGTTTCAGTTCAGTGTGGCAAGAGACCTGATGATTTCAAGTGTATGGATTATTGCGCTCCAGGCGGTGGGCGCAGCGGCTGGTAATATGATTGCGATTCACAACGTAGTTGCCGCCTCTGCAACAGTAGGATTCCTGGGGCGAGAGGGTGCCGTTCTACGTAAGACAATCCTCCCCACAATTTATTATATCGTCGTAGTCGGCATTATGGGCATAATCGTCGTAAACTGGTAAGGCAAAAAGGATAAAAGTATGCTTCAGACAGGCTTGCCCGCCAGTGGAGGGATTGCACGGATTTCGCGGATAAAAACCATCCGTGTCAATCCGTGTCATCCCGTCAAAAAGAATTCCCGGAGTAGCCCTCGTGGGGCAACTCGCCTCACCCAAAAGGATGAAAATATCAATCACGATTTTCCACACAACCCAAGTGACGACTGACAACTGACAGCGGGCGCCCAATTTTTTTACTTTTTTTCTTGACGCAACTGAGGCGAATAACTTTTGAAGTAAAGACGGTTACTAAAGGATTTCGTCCTTTGCCTTGCCACGAAGGACTGTGGACAGGTGTCGGAATGGCCGTAAGCGAAGCGGCGGAGACCGAAATTACTGAGCCGCATCCCTGTTGCGAAAATAAATTTCCAACCTATGCCGGTTCTGGCGGGAAATGTCCCTATTGCAGCAAAGGCATTCTCCGCCTCGTCCGCCGTATTCCTTGCCGCAAGAGGGCGCCACCGTGACAGGTCACAACTTACTTGAAATCCGTAAATCTATTGCTGCCAACGCAAGAGAAAAAACATCTTTTTGCAACACACTACCGGTGCGCCAAAAACATGAAAGCATTAGCGATTTTTCCACATCATCACAGCATTCCCGTGGTAGGTTTCCCCAAAGCACACTCCAATCAATGCTTGACGACCTTCAAGTCACACCCCAATAATATCTCTAGTAAAACATCAAATGTAATAAGATTCCAAATGAGGTCCACCGGTTAAGTTCAACAGAGTTTTGCTGTCGGCTTCGCGACACAAAAACTCTTATTCGTTGGACGGTGAGAGAATATGAAAGAAGCCATACTCGAAAACATACGTGACCTAAACTGGTGGTTCACAGTCATTTTTGCGGGACTGATAGTTGGGCTATTCGCCAACTATTTGAAGGACTGGACTTACAGGCTTTTCGGACACTTTTCCCGCCGCTTTCGAATCTGGAAAGAAGATAGAGACAGGCATCGGGAGGAACGTATCGAGTTGCTCGTCGCGAACCCCCATCTTCTGATGATCGAATACGTGTGCTGTGTCTACGCTGCCCTTCAATTCGCAGCACTCTTTCTACTCTACATTTCACTGCCGATGTTGGGCGCGGCTTTTCAACAGTTCCAATTGGAATCTGGTGACTTCGCATATGGCGATCCTCGGTTAGTTCTCAAGTACTTCATCTACTTCTCGCCTGTCTGCGGTCTGATGGCTATCCGCTATGAGTTCCGCCTGCTTGGTCTTATGTCAGTTTGTGCGAGAGCTCGGCGACAGTATGAAGATGCCATAAAGAATGGAAGAACGTCCAACAATGCCCTGCAGGCGACATCGGACGCCGAGCGGTGCGCGGCGTCCGATGCGCCTGAGGGCTGACGTTCGAGTAGAGGGGATAAATGTCGAAAGTATACATTGAAACAACAATACCAAGTTACCTGACCGCATGGCCGGCGAGGGATATTGTTATTGCAGGGAAACAAGAAGTCACCAGAGAATGGTGGAAAAAAAGAAGCGGCATATTTTACCTCTACATATCTCCCTATGTGCTTGACGAGGCTGCCCGAGGCGATGCGGAAGCAGCAAAAAAAAGATTAGAAGCGCTGCACGACATACCAGTTTTATCGGTCGATGAAGAAGTCGTGCGCTTAGCTGAAGCAATCATCGCTGCGAATATAATTCCCGGCAAAGCAGCAACCGATGCTTCTCATATCGCAATTGCCACAAGACATGGAATGGATTATTTGCTAACATGGAACTGCGCCCATATTGCAAATGCGGAAATCATGCGTCAGGTTCAAAAAATCATGGAGGAATCTGATTATGAAATTCCAGTAATTTGCACCCCAGATGAACTTATGGGAGGTAATAACGATGATTAATGATCCGATCGTTGAAGAAGTCCGAAAACACCGTAAGGAGATACTTGATTCATACGGTTCTTTAAGAGCTTATCATAATGCAATTCTTGAGAAGCAAAAAGAATATGGGAATCGATTGGTATCACTATCTCCCAAGAAGAAAATCTCGAACAATCGCATCCAGCGGACCAAGGCCGCTGATGCTTGACGTTCATACTGTAAATTGGGGTTTTCTATGATATTTTGACATAACATTTCGGCAATTGTTGAGTAAATCGCCTGCAGGGTGGGATATTCAAAACGGGCTGTCTGTTTTTTGGCGGGCAGCTCTTTTTTTAAGGACGAAGTATGAAGGACGAAGTGTCCGCCAAAGGCGGATAAACCCTCCAACGGCGAGTAAAATTTGGGATTGCGGAGTTCTCCGCCGAAACATTTGCGAAGGTGGCTTGTTGCCCGCCAAAGGCGGCTAAAATTGTCAGTTGTCCGTTGTCCGTGGTTTTTCTGCTACTGACAATGGACTACGGACTACGGGCATTATTTCTGATTTGTTCTTGCCTGCGGAGGGCGCTTGCTGGTATGAAACTTATTGTATTTTGCTTCATCGGGGAGAGTTGCTTTGCAGAAAATTCGAGTGTTGTTCGGGATGAGTTGGAAGGGGCGCCTGATTCCGTTAAGACTTTTTTTGAAAAAATTAGAAGGCATGCAGAGATTGTTGATGTAACAGAAGATGCAGTCATGCTGCAACAGGCTTATCTGAAAGCCGGAATCGTTGGACCTAAATGGGATGCGGATGCCCTTCATGTGGCAATAACAACGGTTTCTGAATGCAGGCTCATTGTCAGTTGGAATTGCAAACATATCGTCAACTTCCGAAAGATTCCGCAATACAATGGTATAAATATGGCGTATGGATATTCAAACATTGCCATCCATACCCCATTGGAGGTGATTATTGATGAAGACAAAGACGTTTGATTGCGTGGAGATGAAGCGCGTGGGAGGATTGATGATACACGAACGGTTAAAGGGGATGAATGTGGAGGAGCAAATTGCCTACTGGCGGCGGCGCAGTGAAGATTTCCGCCGGGAACAGGAACGACTTTTAAGTCCCGGTGCGAAAATGGCTGAAGACACATATCCCCAGGATAAACCAGGTTAAGAGGGAGTTCCGGCAATTATCGAATGGAATGAATCGCCTGCGGGGACATTTGCTGGTATGAAGCTTATTGTATTTTGCTTCATCGGGGAGAGTTGCTTTTCACCACAGGCGAATGTTCCATATTCGGCGGATGTCTGGATGAGGAATACGCTGTCCTCTGGAGGTGGACAATGATAACGAAGATGAAAACGTTTGACTGTGTAGAAATGAAGAATCGCATCCAGGCTGAAATGCTGGCGGAATATGAGGCACACAAGGTTGAGTATACTTCTTTTGTGGATTTCGTCAAAGCCGCGCAATTAGCAACTTAAACCGGGGATTTTTTTTGTCATAAGGAACGACCTCCAACAACTCAGCGCCAAAGAAGAAGTAAATTTGCCTCCTGAATTATTTGCGATGTCAAACCGCCGGAAACATACTTTTTATTGAGTTCTGTATAAAAAATCCACATTCGCACTTGACATACCAAGGGAAGTATTTGTAACTAACTTCTCGATTTTTATTGTGTGTAAATACAAAAGGGGATTTTTATAAAAATGCGGACATATTCACCCAAAAAAGATGACTTTGAGGAGACGTGGTATTTAGTGGATGCCGAGGGACAGGTTCTGGGTAGACTCGCCACACGTATCGCCAGCATCCTTCGGGGGAAACACCTGCCAACCTTTGCCCCGCATATGTCGCCCCGCACACACGTGGTGGTCATCAATGCCGAGAAGGTAAAACTGACCGGCAGGAAACTTGCAAGGAAGATTTATTATCGCCACACGGGTTGGGTCGGCGGGCTTCGTGCCGCCACTGCTCAAAATATAATGGATAAGAAACCTGAAGACTTGATACGCTTCGCCGTTCGGGGGATGATACCCAAGAACAGGCTCGGACGCGCCACTATGAAACGCCTGCTCGTTTATGCCGGTCCCGAACATCCACACAAGGCTCAAAATCCTCGTATATTAAAACTCCAGACCAGAAAGGTAAAGGAGGCACAATAAGATATGGCAACCGCAAAGACCCTTGAACAGTATCACGGCACGGGACGCCGAAAAACCGCCACAGCCCGCGTCTATCTCCGCCCCGGTAAAGGCAAAATCACCGTTAACGACTCCCCCTGGAACAAATATTTCGGGGAACATCCCGGTATGGAGAACATAATTAAGGCTCCCCTGAAAGAAACCCATACACTCTCCAAATACGACATCCTGGTGAGAGTAAGGGGAGGCGGTCCTATGGGGCAGGCGGGAGCAATACGACACGGAATCGCCCGTGCACTCCTACGGGCAAACCCCGCATATCGCCTTGCGTTGAAGAAGGCTGGGTTCCTCACCAGAGACCCACGAATGAAGGAACGCAAGAAATACGGTCAGAAGGGCGCACGTAAACGCTTCCAGTTCTCCAAACGCTGAATCATATGGAACATTTGCCTGCCGAAGGCGCGCCATCGGTGGGTAGCAAATTGCCGGTTTTTCAACTGACCGGTCCTCACCTTCGGGGACCGGTTTTGTATACCTGCAATTGGAACATTCTCCTGCCGAAGGCGCGCCATCGGTGGATGGCGAATTCACACCGGGGAATTTTGTTGCATTGCGCCCACATATCCATTACACAAAACACTCAAATTTGAAACAATTTAGTCATCTATGACAAATGAAGATTTTTGCTATCCCGCTGAGGCAGACTCAACGGACTAACAGGCACAACTGACAATGGACAACTTGCCAAAAGGAGACATATCAGATGAAATATATAGTTTTCCTCGGCGACGGGATGGCTGACGAACCGATTGCTGAACTCGGAAAAAAAACCCCACTCCAGGTGGCAAATACACCCAATATGGACCGCATTGCGCGGGCAGGGCAGTCCGGCTCATTCCTAACCCTCCCTCAAGGATTCCCGACAAGCTCTGACGTGGCAAACCTCTCCGTCCTCGGTTACGACCTTGCCTCCCGCTACACGGGGCGCGGTCCGCTTGAGGCAGCCTCACGGGGCATAGACCTCGCACCAAACCAGATTGCCTTCCGCTGTAACCTCATAACCGAGAAGGATGGCATCTTAGGGGACTACTCCGGCGGGCATATCTCGAATGAAGATGCGCACCACCTAATCGCTGCACTCCAGGATGAATTCGGTAGCCCCGAAGTGCATTTTTACCCCGGTGTTAGCTATCGGAATCTCCTGATTCTAACCGGTGAAAAATTCTCGGCAAAATTGAACTATCATAAGCCCGACAGCTCTCACGGGATGAAGGTCGCTGAGATACTGCTCTCGGCGCAATCCGAAGAGGCGCGCTTCACCGCCGACTTTGTGAATGATTTGACCCGGCGCTCAAAGGCTTTCCTTGAGGCTCATCCAACAAATGAGAGTCGCATAGCCGCTGGCAAAAAACCTGCGAATATGATGTGGCCCTGGAGCCCCGGCAAGAAACCTGCCCTCACACCATTTGAGGAGAAATACGGAAAAAAGGGCGCCGTCATCAGTGCCGTTGACGTAATCTTTGGCATTGCCGCATTCGCAAAAATGGAGCGAATCAGGGTTCCCGGCGCAACCGGCTTCATTGACACCAATTATGAAGGGAAGGCAGAAGCAGCCGTGCGCGCCCTCGAAATGAATGACTTTGTCTATCTGCACGTCGAGGCAACCGACGAGGTAGGGCATATGGGCGACCTTGCCCTCAAAATAAAAACCCTCGAAGAGTTTGACAGACGATGCATCGGGCACTTCTTTGAGAAATTCAAAGGAGACATAACCGCAGCCGTCCTCCCCGACCACCCCGTCCCCGTGAAACTCCGAAAACACACCCGAACACCCGTTCCGGTATCAATTCGAGGACCGGATATCACACCCGATGAGATTCAGGAATACAATGAAATTACCTGCCCAAAAGGTGCCCTCGGCTTTATGAAGGGCGATGAATTTATGAAGACATTGTTTGGCATAAAGGCGTGAGGACAATGAAAGCAAAGCCAGATGCGGTAACAATCCGGGTTGATACTCTTTTACAACAGATGATAACTATCCTGACAAAGGCTGCTCCCGTTCGTAAAATCATCCTTTATGGCTCCCGCGCCAGAGGCACCGCCTTACCCGAAAGCGATATTGACCTGATGGTGGTTGAAAAGGGTTACCCGAACAAACTCGAGGAACAGCGCCGTTTGCGCCGCCTTATGCCGGATGCCCCTATCTGGATAGATTTATGGGTTATGGGCGAGGAAGAGTTCGAGGAAACCAGGAACATCATCGGTGGTATGGCTTATCCAGCGAATAAATACGGAAAGGTAATTTATGAGGAAACATAATTTATGAGGAAACGTAATTTATGAGGAAACGTAATCTATGAGGAAACGTAATCTATGAGGAAACGTAATCTATGAGGACACCCGAAGAGGTCATACGTGATTTTGTAAAAAAATGGTTGAGGAAAACCGAGGATGACCTGAGAGCTGCCGAAATCCTTCTTGAAAAACTGGAGGGTGATTATGAAGCCGTGGGCTTCCACGCACAGCAGTCAGCAGAGAAATTCCTCAAGGCATTCCTTGTGCGCCACCAGATTGAGTT
The DNA here is from genome assembly GCA_964526215.1 of uncultured Candidatus Sumerlaeota bacterium. Lineage (GTDB taxonomy): Bacteria > Sumerlaeota > Sumerlaeia > MWCT01 > MWCT01 > CAZGKP01. Next base: position 25,767 of record CAZGKP010000004.1, on the reverse strand, counting down.
TCCTAAAACTCACGATATTACTCTCCTCTTGAACCTGGTGGCTAAAGTGGATACAACGATGGCGGAGTCACTAAGAAAAGCCTCTGCGCTTACGCAATATGGTGTCGAGTTTAGATACCCCGGCGATTATATCTCCACATCTAAACAAGAGGCAAAAAAGTTGCTAACCCTTGCGCGGAAAGTAAAAAGCGCTATCCAGAGTAAACGCCTGACCCGAAACTAAAGAACTGCTTATGAAAATCTTTGAACTTAAAGAAAACTGGAAATTTAAGGAAGCCTCTGCGGCGGAGATGGGCGAGAGCCATAAAGCCGAACTTGAAAACCCCCCGGATGCCGGAGAATGGCTCCCAGCAACTGTCCCAGGCTTTGTCCATCTCGACCTTTTGTCTCTCGGCAAAATCGAAGACCCTTTTATGGAAGATTTTGAACATAAGGTTCGGTGGGTTGAAGAACGCGATTGGATTTACAAAACCTCTTTCACCTTACCGCGTGAAATTGTCTCGGGCATCAAAAAGGGCGGACGGCTCGAACTCCAGCTCGATGGCGTTGATACCTTCTGTGCCATATTTCTCAACGGTAGAAAAGTCACCAGCGTAAATGATATGTTCATCCCGTGGCGATTGAATATCGCCAGTGCGGTGCGACCGGGGGAGAATGAACTACTTTTCTTTTTTGATTCCGCCACAAAGGTAACGTCAGAACTCCAGCGCCGATATGGATTTTCTCCCGGACCGTTCGAGTCGAGGCGCGTATATGCCCGCCGCGCACAGTATTTCACCGGATGGGATTGGGGACCGCGTCTTTCGGGCGTTGGGCTCTGGCGACCAGTTCGCCTCGCCTACTGGGAGACGGCGCGCATAACCGATGTTGCGGTCTTCACGCGCAAAATTTCACCCGACCATACACGGGCTGAATTACTCGTCGCCCTCACATTAGAGTCTTCATCTAAACTCTCCGGCAATATCTCGTGTGAAATAGCCCTCGGCGGGCAGGTCAAAACATCTCTTGAAAAAACTCTCAAACTCAAATCAGGCACACACACCATCGAGCACACGCTGGTTCTCGAGAATCCCGAACTCTGGTTCCCGCGCGGCTTTGGAAAGCAGCCACTGTATGACATTAATGCAAAGGTGTTTGTTGATAACGAGGCAATTGACGAAATGCACGGGAGATTCGGCATCCGCACCGTCAGTATCAACCAGGAACCTGATGAAGAGGGGAAAAAGTTCATCATAGAAATCAACGGGATACCGATTTTTCTAAAAGGGATGAACTGGATACCGGCGGATTCCTTTCCCTCGCGACTGACCGGGGAAGATTACACAGAATGGATAGACCTCGTTGTGGATGCAAACGCCAATTGTCTGCGTGTGTGGGGTGGTGGCATCTATGAACACGACGCCTTTTATGACCGCTGCGATGAGAAGGGAATTGTTGTCTGGCAGGATTTTATGTTCGCCTGTGGCGCATATCCCGAAGAACAGTGGTTTTTCGAACTCGTAAAAAAGGAGGCAGAAACCCAGGTAAAGCGCCTCCGCAATCATCCATCAATCATCCTCTGGTGCGGTAATAACGAAAACGAGTCAATGTTTTATGCCTGTGCACCGAAGGAATTCAAGACCCTCCCCGGGCTGAAGATTTTTACAGATGTCCTCCCGGAGGTCTGCAAAAGGCTCGACCCCACTCGCCCCTACCGGCAATCCAGCCCGTTCGGAGGCGAAGACCCCAACAGCCCCGTAGAAGGAGACCGCCACAACTGGGATGTCTGGAGCGGATGGCAACGCTTTGAAAATTACGCTAAAGACAATGCACGTTTCTTAAGCGAATTCGGGTTTCAGTCCCTCCCCAGAAACCGCACCCTCTTTTCCTTCACAAAAGAACGCGACCATCACCTGAATTCCCCCGCCCTCCGGAATCATCAGAAAATGGATGAGGGAAATGTGCGCCTCTTCCGATATATTTACGAATACCTGCCGCTGCCCCGGAACTTCGACGAATCGAGCTATTACTCCCAGCTACTGCAGGGCGAGGCGCTTAAACTTGGCGTTGAACACTGGCGTAGCAGGAAATTCAAAACCGCCGGTGCCCTTATCTGGCAACTGAACGATTGTTGGCCCGCCATTTCCTGGGCATTGGTGGATTACTATCGCCGCCCAAAAGCCGCTTATTATTACGCAAGGCGATTTTTCGCACCCATCCTCGCCGCTTTGAAATTCGAACCCACACCCGATTGTGATAACACCCGCCCCGACCACATCAGAGGCAAGATTCAATGCGTCCTGGTGAATGATTACGCCAGCGCGCAAGAAGGCACCATCATCCTTAATGTGTTCACCCTAAAAGGTGAAAAGATATATGAAAAGACTAACAACTGCATCATCCCCGCAAACGGCATTCTCGAGCTCGGGACATATAGCCTTGCCGACCTCTGGATAACGCGCCCCGATATTGAATTTGTCACACTGCGTTTCGAGCAAGCAGGCAGGGTCATTGCAGAAAACAACTTCCTTCTTCAGCCCGGGAAATATATCACTTTCCCCAGACCGGATTGGCGACACTTGCGCATTAAGCAAGTCTCTCCCGCTGAATTCGAGATCAGGCTAAAGAGCGATTATTTCGTGAAATGTCTTAAACTTTATCTCGACCAGGCTTTATGGAATGCGGCGGCGAAAGAAATCATTGGCGATGCCAGACCGCCTAAAATTCCCGAGTATAAACTCGATGATAACTTTTTCGACCTCTTACCGGGTCTGGACAAATGCATCCATTGCAAATTTGAGCGGGAGGTCTCCGGGGAGCTCTTCAAAGCCGCCCTCACATTCCAGACCCTCAACGATGCAGGGCATAAACGTAATCCATAGATTGCACATCTGCCCCGAAAATTCAGAATATGAAGCCACCGATACACGCCGAAGGCGCGCCATCGGTGGGCAGATACACGTAGATAAAAACAATCGGCGAAAATCGGCGTGCATCGGTGGCTAATTTTCATCCTTTCGGAAGATCGGAGATTCGCCGTGGTGAATTCGCCGTGGTGAATTCACCGTGGCGGTTCATGAAGACTGCTAAAAACACAGGTCGCCCTATAAAGCCGAAGACACTGGCTGCCTCTGTTGGCGTCATTATTTTCCTGACGATACTTGCGCGTCCATTCGGGATTTTTCGCGAGGTTCTAACCGCCGTATACTTCGGGACGAGAGCGGAGCTGGATGCCTTTCTTTTAGCATCTTCCATTCCCCTATTCCTGTGCACCATATTCGGCGGTGGACTCGTGCAGGCAATTGTCCCGGGGCTTGCAGATGCTGCCGAGGTGAAGGAAAAAACGGGGTGGGGACTTCTAACCCACCTGGCGGGAATGGCGCTTCTCGTCGGTATCACGCTGGCAATTGTAAATCTCATCTTTGCGCCGGGAATTGTGCGGTTTTTGTTTCCCCCAAATGCCACGCCCTCCGAGTTAAGGGTCGGCATAAATGTGTATCGCCTATTGTCACTGGCAATCGTGGGGGGTATACTATCGGGGCTTTTCGTGGGTGCGGCGAACACTTTTCATTTTTATGGACACACCACTCTGCGCTCGGTCGCATATAACTTAATGATTCTCGGCTCGCTATTTTTCCTCCACAAGAGACTGGGGATTTATAGCCTCGGCGTAGGGATATTACTCGCCGAGTATTCGCAGCTATTTGTTGTCGTGCCGCCTTTGTGGGCGAGGGGATTCCGACCACAGATGCCCTCTGCGTACATCCGCAGGCAGGTGCGAATGGTTATATGGGCATTCTTCCCGGCGGTTCTACTCTCTGGAATGGGGCAGGTGAATTACCTCGTTGACCGGATACTGGCTATGCCATTAGGTGAAGGTTGCGTATCTTCACTCCACTATGCATGGAAATTGATACTATTACCCGTGGGCTTATTGAGTGTAGCATTTGCCACGCCGCTTTTGACATTTTTGAGCCGGCACGAGGCTCGCAATGAACGCAAAGTTGCAGGCAATCTCTTCAAGCGGACGCTGGGGATGTTGTGGTTCTTCGCCATTCCGGCAACCTTCTTGCTCCTTTTGACCCGGCGCGAAGTAGTCTCGCTCTTTTACGCCTGGGGGCACTTCGGGCACACCGGTATTGATTTAACGAGTTCCGCACTCTTTTTCTATTCACCGGGATTGCCTTTCCAGTTATTGTTACCACTGTTCGTTGCAGGATTTCTGGCGATAAAGAAACCGTGGCTGCCGGTATTTGTGAGTCTGCCGCTCGTTGGTGTCAACTGGCTTCTTGACCGCTGGCTGATGCACTATTTCTCACACGCCGGCATCGCCCTATCCACAAGTCTGGTCTTCTTCATCAATGCGTGCGTGCTTTACGCTCTGCTGCGGCGCAATTTCATACCACGGGAGCGGACAAAACCCCTCGGGAGGCAACCGCTCTTTTTCCTCAGCGTTGCTATCTTTTTCCTTGTGCTATGGCTAATATACGGACTACGTCTCCATTTCACTTCGCAAGGGAGATGGACTACGCTTATTGAATTACTCATAATTACGCTTATGACGTTTGCCGGTTATCTGCTCCTTGCGCATATTTTCAACATACCCATTATAGAGGATGTCTTGAGACAAAAATCCGGAGGTGGGGAAGATGCAGAACGCTGAACAAAAGGGATTGGCGACATTGCACACCATAAGCAACTATGTCGGTTCGGCGATGGAGCTGGATGACATTTTGCAAATCATTGTTGACCGAACGTCCGAGGCGATGGGTGTGCCGGTCTGTTCGATTTATCTACTCAATCCCGAAAATCCCGATGAGCTGGTTTTGCGTGCCACTCACGGACTCAATCCCGATGTGGTAGGGAAGGCGCGGCTCTCAAAGGGCGAGGGGATACCGGGTTGGGTCGTGGAAAACGGAGAGATTCTGGCGCTCGATGACGGTCCCGCAGACCCTCGCTTCAAATCCCTACCCGATAGTAATGAAGAGAAGTATCGCGCATACCTGTGCGCCCCATTGCGCATACAGGAGGAAGTCATCGGTGTTACGACCGCACGAAAACAGGAGGTCTATCACTTCGACGATTCAGAAATAACACTGTTCGAGACTATATGCAAACAGGTGGCAATAGTGATTGAGAAGTCGCGCCTCTATTTCCAGAAGATGAATGCCGAAAAGATGGCGATGGTGGCAACAAGCCTCTCGGAAATTGCACATTACATAAAGAACGTCCTTCAGGGTATGAAAGGCGGGACGTGGTTTGTTGATAGGGGATTGAACTCGGGCGACCTCAAAAAGGCGAAAGAAGGCTGGAAACTCCTCAAGGGTTCTACAAAAAAAATATCCTATCTTGTGGAGAATATGCTCAACTATTCACGGTCCTGTCACGTAAATGTCGAGCAGGCAAATATCAATGCGCTCCTTGTCGAGATTATGAATTCAGTCATCGAGACGGCACAGGAACGGGGCATTGAACTCCGCCCCGAACTGGCGCGGAATATGCCCGACGTCTTCTTTGACTGGGACAGAATCTACGACTCGATACTCAACCTCCTCACAAATGCAATGGATGCCATCCCACAGGACAAGCCGGGAATTATCACCGTCAAGACATCGGTTCAGCACGATGCGAAAAAGGTCATCGTTGAGATTATGGATAACGGAATGGGTATTTCGGAGGAGAATCGCCCGAAGATATTCAATCTCTTCTTCAGCACAAAGGGACGAAAGGGCACAGGTATCGGGCTTTCTGTTACAAAGAAAATAGTCGAGGAGCACGGAGGCAATATCTGGTTTGAATCGAAGGAGGGCGAAGGCACTCGTTTCGTTATAGAGATTCCGATGACGCCCCCAAACCGGTAGGGAATACTCCCGGAGGTGCATCGAGAATTTGTATACTGAAGATACGGGCAGCGGTCTCTTCTATAATGATACGCTCCGGTTTGGGCAACTCGTTCCAATCGGGCGGCTTTGTAATCTCTTCAAATAATAAATGAAACCATTCGTGTGCGAGAAGGATTGCACGAGCGCATTTGTATGAGAGCGAGCCCCGCTTTGCGGAATCTTGCGACGATTGAAGGACCTGCTTAATCGCCCCTGTATCTAAGTGAATACGGCGACTCTCGGTATCGCTCCAGGCAAGAAACGCAGGCTGAATAGGCGGCGGTAAATTTCGGATTGTAAATTTCGGATTGTCGAGGACGCGCAGTGGCGGGCGGATTTTAAACTCTTCGATCGTAATGCCCTCTTTTTTGATTCGTTCCTCGAGAGTGTGTGGTGTGAAGGGATACGATTCAGAACCCTGAATGCGATTCGCTCCCTTAAAGGCAAGAAACCGGGCGCGCTTTAGCAGAAAAACTTCAGACGTTCGTTTGCAGAGAAATCGCAGTGGATGCTGGGCTATAAAATCCGATAACCCATCTGAATCGAGGAGAAATCGAGTTGTTTCCGATTGGGGGTTATTCATAACAGAACTAACCGCGGTCGGTTGTCCGTTGTCGGTTGCAATGGACGGGGATTCCTTATTGAGATTTTCATCCTTTCGGGAGATCGAAGATTGGGGATTCGCCGTGGTGAATCGTAATGAACATATGGAGAAATGCCAGAAGCCCCCTCTCTTTGACAGGATTTACAAGATGATTGAAATCAGTCTATGCGATAATGGCAGCCTCGGCTCTCGCGATTCTCCTCGGCGGCAAAGAGAACCGCCATCGCCGTTACAACACCGTTACGCAGACCTACCATAGAATCGGTGAGAATTGCCTTTTTGTAAAATGCCTCAACCTCCTGCCGGAGCTCGCGCAGTATATGTCGTGCACGCTCCAGGCGCTTGCTTGTTCGCGTGAGTCCCACATAATTCCACATTGTATATTTTATCGTCAGCCAGTCCTGATAGATAAGTGCCGGATCAACGGGTTCCTTTTCGTGAATCCAGGGAGAGATTTCCGGGAAGTAATAATTTCGCTTTTTGGCTATCTCTCTTGCGGTATATTTGCCTGCCTCATATCCCCAGACGAGCCCCTCGAGTATGGAGGTGCTGGCGAGCCGATTTGCACCGTGTAGTCCTGTGCAACTGACCTCACCCACTGCCCACAATCGCCTCATTGACGTGTGTCCCTTTAGGTCAACGGCAGCACCTCCGCAGGCGTAATGCGCCGCTGGGACGACCGGAATCGGCTGTCTGGTAATGTCTATCCCGAACTCCATACAGGTATTGTAGATATTCGGGAAGCGGCTGCGAATCCAACCCCCATCTTTATGCGTGATGTCCAGATAGACGCACGGTTCATCGTATGTCAACATCACCTCCTGGATAGCGCGGGCAATGATGTCGCGGGGGGCGAGTGAGGCTCGCGGGTGAATCTTCTCCATAAAGTGCTCGCCATTTTTCCTGATGAGTATACCGCCCTCGCCCCGCACTGATTCAGATATGAGGAAGCTCTTGGCATCGGGGTGAAAGAGTGTGGTGGGATGGAACTGGATAAATTCGAGGTTGATGAGATGCACACCTGCGCGATAGGCAAGGGCGATGCCGTCCCCACGTGCACCCCGGGGATTTGTGGTATGAAGAAAAATTTGCCCCAGCCCACCGGTTGCCAGTATTGTCTCTTTCGCCAGAATCGGCACGACCCTTTCTTTTTCCTGAAGCAGGGCGTAAATCCCCACACAGGTAGGCGGCTCATAAACATCGGATGGGGCACGCGAATGGTGCGAAAGTGTCAGGAGGTCAACGGCAGTTGTCCCCGTCAGGAGCCTTATTTTCGGGTGAGTTTTTAGGGCAGACGCCAGATTTATCTCAATCGCCCTACCCGTCAGGTCTGCCACGTGAATTATACGGGGAACCGAGTGCGCCGCCTCTGATGTGAAGTCTATTTCGCCTTTCTCATCTCGGTCAAAGGGCACCTTGTATTTTTCAATGAGGAGTTTCTTGACCAGAGAAGGTCCATTTTCGGCAAGGAAGTGAACGGCAGGTGGATATGACTTCCCTGCCCCTGCCTCCACTATATCCTTTGTAAGGAGCTCGGGGGAATCTTCTTTTCCTCTATAAACAATCCCGCCCTGGGCGTATGCGGTATTTCCCTCCTCAACATCATCTGTATTCGTGATGACAATAACATCAGCACCGGCTTCGGCTGCGGTCAATGCCGCTATGCATCCTGCTATACCGCTGCCGATAACCAGGACGTCTGTCTTTATTTCCGGGCCCACTGCACTCTTTTCCTATATTCGCTAGTCCGTTAGACTGTTGCCCCGTTTTGCCCGTTAGTTGAGCGTTGGACATTTCAACCTGAGGCAGATTAAGCATTTGCACATTGTGCACGTTTATTCGTCTGGGCTGATGAACGAAACCCAATAGTTTTTCAATCTATTTTAACTTTTTCCTTCGGAGGGTCGTAAACCTGTCAAGGACTTTGCCCTTGTCATTATACACTGTAAAAGATGCCCTCCTTTTCCCAACCTCCACAAGGACCCAGTGATATTCAGAGGCAAACTCATCCACCAGCTTCGCCCAGGGTATTTTCATATCCTGCGGATACAAGGGTGCCCCTGCGCCTCCCGTTATAATCTGCCACACGCCGCCTTTCAAGTTCGGGTTTACGCGCTTATTAACCAACAAGCGACTGTAGTTGTGCTCATGCCCGCAATAGAAAGCATCCACGCGGTATTTATCGAGGATTGACATAACCGCATCACGCACGTCCGGCAGGTGGTCGAGTGAGCTCCCCAGATGCCCGCCGCACGGATAGGCGGGTTCGTGAAAAAAGACGAAATGAAAACGGGCATTCTTGTTCTCCTCCAGGTCTAACTGGAGCCAGTCTCTCTGTATCTCATCAATTGTGCGGGCAAAGCGGTCCTGCGGTGTGGCACCCTTTAAGTCATAGTAGTTCGAGTTGAGAATTATGAAACGGCAGCCTGCGTAGTTAAAGGAGTAAACGTTCTCAAGATAGGTCGGCAGAGCGGGGTGATTGGTGGGACCGTTTTCGGGCAGGGTGAAGACGATGCGCCAGATGTCCTCGGCGAATACATCCTCTTTTCCGGGTTTACGTTTGGCGTGCGGTGCAGAAGAGTCGTGATTTCCCACTACTTCATAAATCGGAATGTATGCATTCACGCCTGCCACAGCCTCTTTCCAGGTGCGATACTGGAGGTAGATGCTGGATATATCCCGGGTATAGCCGGAAATCAAATCACCCACAAATACGATAAAGTGCGCATCTTTTTCATAAGCCGCCCTCGCCAGCTTATTCAGAACCACAACATTTACACCATTAAGGGCAGAATCGGGGTGAGGGTTGCGCCACTCGCCCCGGCTATCGCTCATAACGGCAAAACGGAACGGTCTGCCGGCTTTGGGTGCTGTGCGGAAATGATAAATGGGCGAGAGGAACTCATCACCCGACGTCTGCTCAATACACCGCACCTGATATATGTATTCGGTATCGGGCTGGAGATTTTCTACAACGGCTACAGAGCGCCGGGATTTGCCACTCGCCTCTACTATGTTTGTTTTCTTTTTATCCCTCCGGCGAAATTCCACCCGCCCCCTTGCAGCCAGATTGGTCTCCCACGATATCTTCACCCGCGATTCTGATGTGAAGGCGACCAGTGGACCATCGGAAAATACCAGCCCAAATGCAAGTTTCCCGTTTTCCCCTTTTACAAGCTTGAAGCGATACTCCTTAGAACGAAGAGGTGTGAAGGTATCTTTCGTTTTAGCAATGGCATCTATCCTTAAGCGAACGAGCTTATTTACAGGCAGGGCAGTGTCGTGAAATTTCTTCTTCGGCGGGTTGAAGAGCAACTGAAAAGTATGGGTTTTATCGGGCAATTTCCGGTAGGCAAAATAATCATAATGACCAAATGCCTCGAGTCTTGGCTTAAGGGGTTCTTCATCAATTGTCCAGAACAGGCGAACTCGGGCAAGGTCAAACTTCGATTTAACCGTAATCTTCACACCCGCGTCATCTATACTTAAGCGGGGTTCAATCTGGTAAGGCGATAAGGCATACGCCGCAGAAAAACTCAGCGCAAAGAGCAGAACCGCAAAAATCCCACCTAAAGTGAAATATCTTTTCATATCCCTCCTCCTTACTATCTGGATGACGATTTCGCTAAAGTAGATATAGGCTGACTATGAACCCTGTCAATTACTTTAATGGCGCTCAGCTTTATCCCCGGAGGTCCGTAAAATGTATTTAGCACTAGAAAACACGAAAAGAACATAGAGGCAGCTCAATTGTCAGTCTTATACAGCCGTTATCCTTTACGGTTAATACTCAAGTAACCCGCCCCGCCAATGCCTTAATACAGAAGATGCGCCATTCCACCCGAATCCTCATACGTCAGATTGCCCACCCCGGAGCAACTGATATGATTTTTGAAAGATGGCAATTTTCTTGACAGCATCGGGGCTAAGTTACTAAACCCTGTAAAGGCAATAGAGGAAAAATAGATAAAGAGATTTTTTATCAGTTTATGGACATGCATCAGAAAAAGCTCAAAATCTGCCCATCTGGAACGATGACGTGATCTCGGAGCAGACGGTGTTACCCCATCCACATAAAAAGGAGATTTCTATGAGCCGTAATTTGACCAAGGATCTTCAACCAAGAGAGAAGCTATTGGAAACCGATGATCCTAAAAAAATCTCTACCGAGGAACTATTGTCTATTATCTTGGGACATGGTACCAAAGACAAAAATGTCTTTGATTTGAGCAAAGAACTTGTCAGATTTCTGAGAGAGAATTTAGATAAGGACATAAAAGTAAGCGAGCTCACTCAATTTGACGGGATAGGAGAAGCCCGGGCTTTGCAAATTATTTCTGCATTGGAGATAGGCAAGCGTTTTTATAGAGATAAAACCAAGATGCAAATCAGGAAGGTAGGGCTTGGTAAGATAATCAAAGGGGACTGCCTTGAAGTTATGCAGACCATCCCTGATAACGAAATTATTCTGGCTTTTACATCCCCTCCCTACCTCAATGCCATAAATTATGAGGGGCAGATTGAAAAATTGAACGGTAAAATCAAGTATTGGAAACGAAAAGAGGTCTCCTATGAATATTACAAAAATTTTCTGATTGACCGCTTCAAAGAGCTGTATCGCATAATCAGACCGGGGGGTCACAATGTTGTAAACATCTCGCCTATTGCCTGGGGCGGAAAGCGGATTGCCCTTCCATTTCACTTTGTCGGCTGGATGGAGAGCATCGGCTGGAGATTCAAAGAAGACATCGTTTGGGAAAAGGAGATTGCTCGCGACCGCCGAAGTGGCGTGTTAATGCAGCATCCTTATCCCGGCTACTACTATCCGAGTCTGGTTTGTGAATATGTCTTTGTCTTTCAGAAGCCAGCAGAGCAAGAAGGCAAGGACAATATTTATTATTTTCGCACACGAGAAGAAAAGGAGGCTAACAAATTAGACCTTTCTGATTATCAAGGCGAGAAAAGCAAGAATATCTGGAAGATCAGACCCGTTGCACCGCAGGAGAATATACATCCCTGTCCATTTCCTTTAGAATTACCAAAACGTGTTATCGAATATTACTCATACAAAGGAGATACCGTAATTGATATCTTTACTGGCAGCGGACAGACCAATTTAGCTGCCGAGAGGCTGGGGAGGAAACATATCGGCATAGAGACGCAGGAAAAATATGTTGAGTATGCTGTCAGCAGAGTCGAAGCTTACAGGAATCAACTAAGGCTGGAGATCTAAATTGCAGATCTTTGCAAGGCTCGAAAATCTAAACTTTAGAACTACTATGCTTCCGGTGTTACGAGAGTGTGGTATAGAAGAGTTTGAAGCTGGCAAAATGGCGAGGGTAGCAAGCTTTATTCTCAACTACAAGAATAACAGCTTCGGTATAAGCCAATGGGTTTCACCCAAAAGAACGCGTAGCTATCCATACGCAAGAGTCTATGATACGATGGGCAAGTCCTTTCGGGTTACGATAATTCCATTCGTCAAAGACGAAGGCTTTGATGGAGACAGAGACTTCATACAATGGGATAGTGTTTCCTTGATGAGCCTATTAAATGTTTATGTGATAATAGGCTATTATCAAAAGGCGGAGAAAAATTTGAGGTATCGGCATAAGATTACTAATCAGGTGTTCGATTATAAATATCCGAGACAGCAATTAGACCTGCTCATTGACTATAAATCAAGTGCTCTCCATTGGAACCTAAATCAATTAGATAATCTCTTAGCAGTAGCCGAGAGGGCTAAAGCCGCCTATCAAACCATATCAGATAATCTTTGCCTGAAAATGCACAGCGTTGAGGGTATTGACAAAAGAATTGAGATTCTAAAAGGCAAGGCAAAAATCTTTAAGCAACGATCGAGAAAATCTGCGCGTGAGGCACAAGACAGGGAATTTCAGACGATTCAACCGAAAGAAAAAATCGAGGGATTCAAAGCAAAGATAACCATCAGGAATTATCTTGGTGGCGTCTATTATTTTACGGTGGATGAACTGAAAATTAGAGGTAATAAATTATTTCTGTTAGAGATGAAGCACACTAAAAGAGAACTCCTCCCAAGCTGTAGTGACATCAAAGATGGTATCGTCAAGATGATGCTATTTGCTAATTTGTCGGAAACCAGGATTAACAAAACACCATTTGAGCATTTTGCGGTATTAGGTTTAACGTCGGCTAAATTTGAAGGTTACTGCCATAGCCGTATGCCAGAAGATGAAATATTAACCTGCTTAAGGAAAAATAAGCTATCCGCCAAGCAAGAAAAGAGGGTTTTAGATGTCTTCGGTGAGGGCAGAGTTAACAACTTTTTAGTTTTCCTTATGGACAGCAACAACCCAAATTATCAAGATGAGATTCTAAGATTCGTATGAATTAAATCTTAGCCCGAATCCAGTTTTGACCCATTATGCCCTTACGCCCGGATTGCTCCTAATCGTAATGCTGAGACTTCTGCTTAACGCCTATCCTAAAACCCTTCGTAATTTAGTAAACAAGGTATAGGGAACCCGCCGGTATGAAGCAGAAGCGGGCTATCAGAGCGGCACTGTATGCTTGCTTCCCTTTTCGCCTTGGCGAATTTTTGGACGGGCACTTAATATACCCGTTTACTCGTCTCAACACCCACAGAATATAAATATGCTCCAGTTGTAGCCTTTACACACTTTATTTGAATAATGTATGAGTATCCTGATTGTGTTGTTTCATCGGGTAAATCATACGTTGATAATGTAATATCATACGGAGATGCACTATCAATATATGTTTGTTCCGCGCCCACAGTTGTAAAACCACTGGCAGTTCCGGTTTCATCACGTTTCAACAACGACAGTTTGATTCCATCATTATCTCCCCATGCCTGCCACCGAGCTCGAATGCGCGTAATCACGCTTCCCGCGTTATATGGAATCATAAATCCAACAACATAATTATTGCCCATACCCTTTAACCGATTCAGACTACCATAGGAATCTAACTGCCAGGATGCACTCCCGGAGTCGTAATAGCTCGTTGCTGCCCAGTCCTTCCAAACCGTCGTATTCGCTGCCAGAGTTGTGAAATTACCCGATGATGGTGTTGAGCACCCAATCGCCCCAGGACTTCCCCAATTGATTCGGGCATTGTCAAATGTGCCCGAATTGATGAGTGCCGCATCCGCTGTGCAATTCGCAATCGCCCCGCTGGAGTCTATACGCTCCGTGCCATTGGTCTTGAGAGAATCGAAATCCCCATAGCCCTCGCTCTCACAATCTCCTGTGGCATTCGATATGTGAAATTTTTGTGTTAGCGCATCATCTTTGACATAGAAATCGCCAGCTCGACACTCCATACCGATACCTCTGACAAGACCGCCGGCTTCAACGTCCCCGGAAACTATCGCCTTCCCGCCAACCGTCAGGTCGCCCTTGTTGTTAAAATTCGCTATCAGCTCTGTATAATTCCCAGAGCCACCACAGAAAAGACTCATGGCATTCAGATTGCATCCCCAGAACTCCAGCGTTCCACACGCAGCACAATCCACAAGTATATAGCTATTTGTATCAAAATGAGTATATCGAAACCTTACATCCCCGGTGGTATTTAGCTGCGGTCCGCTTCCAGACCCCGAATTGATAATCTCGCTATATTCAAGCGTAATCGAGGCATTATTTACAACCCATAAAAGATGCCCGGCATCGCTACTGGTTTTATATTGCTCTAACTTGATATTATACGCCTCTGCACTTCCATTTCCCGCAAGCGTCCAGATGTCGCGTCCTCCATTGCCCCCGACATAACAATTGATTACCTTGCCCGAACCCGACCAATGCTGGAGGGCATTAGTTACATTTGAACCGCTCCCATTACCAATATTCTTAATCGTGAGGTTCACAAGATTTGCGTGGCTTGCCTGAACATTTACAGTGCCATCACCCATTCCCATCGCCCCGGTTCTCACAAAATCCCTCTCAATAATACAGCTATCCCTATCCACGCCAACCAGAGAAACATAACTCTTATTCATTGTCACGGTCTCACTATAGACGCCCGGCATCAGTAAAATGCCGTAAGGCTTGGAGGCACCGGCATCCGTTATGGAATCTATCGCCGCCTGGATGGATGAGAAATCCCCGCCGCTCTTCGCCACCGTTATTAACTCCCCCTTGCCCAGTCCCTTGAATCCGCCTTGCGCAGATATTGTGCCTGAGCAAGAAAGGTCCCCGTCAACATAAACATCGCTCAAGAAATCCCACCGCCCCGAAACATCCTCATCGGCAGATTTATCCAGCAAGTTAGAAGGTTCAATCCCCTCGATGCTGGCGAAATTTTCTATCTTGCCCGACGGCGCACTCTTCGGACCACTCCCCCACAGGGTGTCTGTTATGCGGGCATTGGGGGCTTCAATAAGGTCAAAATTACCCCACGCGCCATAAATGGGCCTGTTGAATGCAAAGCGACCATTTCCATAATCCCAGCGGATATGCGCATCGCTCTCGCCATCCTCAAAGTAAATATCCACCTTCCCAACGCCGCCTTCGTGCGACAATTTAATACTATCCGTAAACTCTGGCATCGCATTGAATTTCCACAGACCGGTGATGGTCTCCACATCTGAGCGACTGATGTTGTTTTTAAAAGATGACAATTTTCTTGACAGCACAGCGGCTCATTTAATATAAAGCCTGAACATACTTGAGAAAACCCATAAGGGAAAAATATTCATAGATTATTGTGATACTACAAACACAGACACAACGTTTATTCGCCACTGAGAGGGTAGGTAATTTTATCCATAATATAGAACTGCCCCTGCGCATGGCGTATATAGTTTATAAAAGATATAGACCGACTCCAGATGCGTACCAGACACGTAGAAAAGTTTAGAAAAATCGAAAATATATCTAAAAAGGAGGAGACTATTATGTTTACTAAACCGTTTCTTCGTAAGTTAGGAAGAATCGCTGGGATGAGTTTACTCGTAATTCTTTTGGCCGCTTTCATTGAAAGTGCACAGAGTGTGAATATTGAGGTTAAGGTGGTAGATGCCAGAACAGGCAAGACTATTCCTGGTGCTGAAGTTCAGGCAATTCCTGAACCCTTAGAATCGTGCGCGACAAAAAATGAAGGCACTGTCAAGATTGAACTCGGCATACAGAAGTGTACCTTGCGCATTTCAAAAAGCGGATACAAAGATACCAAAATACTTGTGAATTTACCAGTAGATAAGACTGTGATTGTTAAACTAACACCCTCCACGGGAGTCGTTATTTTAGGCGGTCCAAATAAAGAAAACTATAAAATAACAGAGGATGAATGCGGGGAAAATGACTGGCAGGAAGTTAGGATAGAGAGATTTGGTGGTGAAAGCGGACCCTTTTGCTTGCATTGGACATGGAAAAACAAACCTGAAGACTGGTGCAAGTGGGCGGTAAAGATTCCTGCTCCTGTCAAGCTGTTAGATTACAAAGCTGGCAAGCTCGTAATTGAGCTTAGGGGAAAATTCCCGGCCAAATCACCAAAGGTAAAGTTCCGAAAGTCTGGACACTCTGGTTGTAAATTGCTTAAACTCTCGAGATTTGTCTCTAATGAGAACCGAAGGAAGATGCAGAACGAATTTGTCCGCATAGAGATTCCAATAAGTAAATTCGGAATGGATGATGATTACCTGAAACGGGTTAATGTTGTCCAGTTTGATGTGGCATGGGAGTCCACAGAGGGTGACCTCTGGATCCGAGAAGTCTCCTTAGGTAAAGAGTGACGAGGGAAAAATCAAGGAGCTGTGTGTGCCAATATATCTGGACATCTTTCCTGACCGATATTTGTTTTATAATACAATTTAAGGTAGTGTTCACATCTCATTTACGGCACTATTACCTTTCACTGGAGAATAGAAATCTGTGGAATTCGCAAAATGAAGTTGCTAAAATTATTTTTTAAGTGCTTATTGAATCCGATTACGTGGAGCATATTAACCACTTTGATTTTAGGTGCTGGACTCGTATTTTATAAACTACACCTGGATGTAATGAAGAAGCAGCTCGAAGTGAAACAATGGCCAGACGAACAACAGAAATTCTTCGAGAGAGCACGAGCATTGGCAGATTACTATTTTCTGCAAACATGGCGAGAGTCTCTGGATAGTGGTCAAGAATTTAAGAAATGGAGGAAAAAGAACGGAGATATCCTTATCGCTGCGGGCTATACTAGCGAGGATATAGATAAATGGCTGAAAGTCGACGGGACTGAGACTCTAAACTTATTTGACAAAAAGGGTACTGAACACGATGCAGAAAAATTAGAGAAAGTTCAGGAAACGCTGGTTAAGACAGCCCCCCAAACGGCTGCTAAGGTTGAAAGGTTGGTTAAACAATTGAGAGAGAAAGGAGATAGTTATGTTGTGATTGACCAAGACCTTGATTTGTCTAGCGCGGAAGAGCTCTCTGCACGAGCTCGGGAATTACTTGGAATTGACAAGATTTATCTTTACCGAACAGTTGGTTCTGATTACCGATTCGACGTTGTCATAGCGGTTAGAATTACGCAAAAAGAAGCAGAGGAAATGAAACGAAAGGCAGAACAAAAGGGATTTAAGAATGTCGAGATTCACCCTTGACTGCAACTTGTCTAATGCTTATATGGCAACCCACTATATAGAAAGTAGTGCTTGGAAAGCTGGTGGCTATAATGTTTGCATATCAGGTGTGCGTGGAGGGGGCGGTCTATATCCTTTCTAAACTAAAATTCGTATGGAAGGAATTCAAATGCCATGTCTTTCCAAGATTTCGTCAATTTGTAATTCTGCCTGTCCGCTTTAGGAGAACTTGATGTGCAGAAGCGATCAGCATACTTTGATTAATCTCTGCAAAAGTGCAAAACCTTGGTCTAAATGAGAAAGAATTGTTGACAGCAATAACAAATCTCTTATTATAATTCAGTGAACAGTGTGAAAAACCGTCAATAATTTGAAACGAGGAAAATGATTATGCCTTTTCGTTACCGTGTAAGGAAAAAAGCAGTGGGGGAATCTCCCGATACCACCCGCCCTAACCTGGGCACTTCCCTTAAAGAAAATGAAAACCAATTGCGTCAATTTTTTTCTGTAAATATCCGCTCTGCGCATATATACAACGCCTTCGTATATGTAAGCCGACCCTTCTGTATATATAAGCTAACTTCTTTGTATATGTATACAGATATCCTTGCATATATAAGCTGACCCCTCCGCATATATATACAGACCCTCTGTATATATATGCAAAGGCTCTGTATAACAGATTTTTCTGTGCAAAAAGGGGTAAAATGGACAGGAAAACATTTACTTCAATTGATATAATGCCTTTAAAATCAGCATTCTATGATGAAATCCCCCCGCTTTTTAGAAAAACCCCTTGATTTTGCAAAATGTATGATGTAAATATCCTCTACTCCAGTGATGGAGAAATATTATTAGATGGGAGGAAATTGATATGGCACAAAAAAACAGTCCACCGCGTAAATCCGAGGATATGATTGTGGCTCTTCGTATCCTGCAGAACTATGTTGCTTCAAAACCAGACTGGTCTCCAGATGCCCCACAGGCTGCGGACATTGAAGCAACCGCAGACGCTCTCGAATCTGAACAAGTGCAGATAGCCCAGCTGGAAGCCCAACTCGCCACCGCCAGAGGCGCACAGCAGTCGGATATGGCTAATGGCAGCGGACATTATGTGGGCGTCCGTGAGGAAATTTACCGCAAATATGGTAAAGATTCCGATGAACTCATCAACGCCGGAATGCAAAAACTTGACCTTGAACCCACACCTACAACCATCCCGCCAGACCCACCGGTTCTAAAATTCGTAGAAGAAGTTACTCCCAACAGCGTGAAAATCAGAGTGGGAAAAGTAGCCGACGCAAATGACTACAAATACTTCTTCGGCACAACCCCCCAGACCGCCGAGATGACTCTAAAAGACACCAGCACCAGCACAACATTTGTTTATGACGGGCTTACAGAGGGGACAAAATACTACTTTGCCGTAAAGGCGAGAAACAAAGCTGGCGAGAGCGCATTTTCAGCCGTTGCCAATCGCAGGACCTATTGATTTTTGGACAATGAAATCCTCCTGACGAGGTGGCGGGGTGGAAATGAATGTTTCCGCCCCGACCTTTTTCATAGATAGGCATTTATTGAATACCTGCTGAGAATGATAAATACTACGAATGCATATTGAAATGCAGAAACTCCAGCGATTTTACGATTGACTATAAAAGGCGAAAAATAATATAGAAAAATCACCAATTAGAACGAAGAGAAGGGAGTATATACGAACTTCGGATATAACAACAATTTGGAAGGATATCCGAACCATTTCAGATATGAACAAGTTATACGCCATGCCAAAACGAAAGGAGGTGATATTATGAAAGAGACTAAAAAAGGAAAGGATGTGAAAAACTGGACACGGGTGTATTCAATTAAGCCAGTATTTCCGGGAAAAGAGCAGCATACAAACCAAGCCTTTTCCCAGTGTGGTTGTGCATGCTATTGTAGTTATGGGACCGACCAAACAGCAACGGATCTTAGAACATATGATACGTACAAATAAACGAAAAATAAGGGGTCCCTTCCCGTGGGGACCCCACTATAAGGGTAATTTATCCCTAATAGGTAGAAGGGGAATACAAATATGCACAAAACCATTAAGGGAAAAGTCAGCGTAAAGTAACGAATGGATTTCCTTATAAATAAATTTAGAACTTCCAAATATTACTACATATATGATGCAACCACCAATCAGATTTTACGTGTAGACTCCCAAGTTTATAATTTCGTTAATGACAACGGTTCTCCGAACCGAGAAATGAAACAAATTATTGAATGTGCGCATGATGACATGGGAATTTTTTGTTCATCACGCTTAAGAGGGTTAGAATTTCCAATGAAGCAGAACATTAAAGAAAAACTTAAAAATGAATTGAAACAATTAATCTTAAACGTTACCGAAGATTGCAATATGCGTTGTAAGTATTGTAAGGCTTCGGGGGCATATTTTTATGAGCGGCGTTATTCTTCCAAATATATGCCATCCCATATAGCGGAGAGGGCTGTAAATTTCTTTTTAAATCACTCTTCAAAAAGTCAGCATGCAGCAATCTCATTCTTTGGTGGAGAACCTCTTTTAAATTTCAATGTTGTACAACACGCTGTTGAATATGCAACTTCTAAGATATCCCAGGAGAGAAAGATACATTTTTCCATAACCACAAACGGAACTTTGTTATCAGATAAAATAATTAATTTTCTTATGCAGCATAATTTTCACCTTTACATTAGTCTAGATGGCCCAAAGGATATTCATAATCGAAATAGAATATTTAAAAATGGGAAAGGGAGCTTTGATAAAATAATGCAAAATTTACAAAAAATAAAAAGAATATCATCAGAACATTTTCATTCAAAAGTAGGTATAAATGTTACTTTAACCCCTCCCTGGGAAATGGATAAAATAAAATCATTTTTCGAGGATTTTGGGATATCATCAGACAAAATAGTGTTTAATATCGTAGATCCTTATGATAACATATTTGTAAGAAAATCGGATATAAGGAAATTTAACTTTCATAGATTACGAAATGAATATAAAAAATCTATACTAAAAAAAGGCGATGGGGGTTTATTTGCGTCTTGGTGGAATAAAGATTTAGCCAAAATAGTAAACAGACCCATGACACCTTTAGGTGATTATTGTTACCCTAATGGAGCATGTATACCGGGAACTCAGAGATTATTTGTAGACGTTGAAGGAAATTTCTATACATGTGAAAGAATGCGTTATTCTTTTCCGATAGGAAATGTGAAACTTGGCTTTAATTTCGATAAAATATATAACTTAATGAATGATTACATAAAGTTGAGAAGCGAAGACTGTATAAATTGTTGGGCAGTTCGGTTTTGTGATGCTTGTTATATTTCTGTCAAAACAGGCGATGAGTTATCTAAAAGAAGAGCAAGAGAAAATTGTGAAGGTATTCGTAACTACTTTCATAATTTGTTGATTTTGTATTGTGAGATCATGGAGAATGACCCAAACGTGTTGAATTTTTTAAAGGTGGAAACATGAATATACGGTTTGGCACGGTGTATAACAGCGGATATACGGCTACGCTTCTCTCCGCTCAAATTCGCCTACGGCGAACTTCGTATGTCTGCGAAACGTTAGGCGAAAGGGCACTTTAAAAGGAAAATAAAATGTCTAAAAGAGATGAAAGACAAAAGGCTTCAGATGTATTTCGAGAAAGCAATTTTGTATTTGCCAAAAAAGTGGGTTTTGATGAAGCTTTTCCAGAGATAGAGGATTTGACAGTTGAGGTCGAAGAATCAGGACATGGTATTTATGAGTGGAATCATAAACGTTCCTACGGAAAGCATAATTTCCCTGGAGAGTACATAGATTTCAGTAATCCACTCTGCTACAAGGGTGGATTTTCTATAGGTTCTATATTGCGTGAGATGGTCAGAAATAAGCAAACAGAATTAGAGACATTAGAGTTATGTCAAGGAAATGAAGGTTCTCCAAAGGGTAGACGAATTTATCGAAAGTGTGCGAACTTTTTTAAAATCAAAGTATCCATTGAATATAAAAAATCAAAGAAGGAACGAAAATAATGCTCTTTGGAGGTTTGACATTATAATGATTACAATTATGATTTGCTATTGTCTATGTTTCGAGATAGTTCATTGAACGTTTCTCATAATCCATTTTTGATGGAGATGGTATGAAAAAAAACACTTTATACTGTGGTGACAATTTAGAGATATTGCCCACTCTGGAAAAAGAAAGCGTTGACCTAATCTATATTGACCCGCCTTTCTTTAGCAACCGGCATTATGAAATCATCTGGGGTGATGAGGCGGAGATAAGAAGCTTTGAGGATAGGTGGGAGGGTGGCATAGATGTTTATATTGATTGGATGAAAGACCGGGTAATAGAATTGCACAAGGTCTTAAAACCAACGGGGTCTATGTATCTACATTGCGATTGGCACGCATCGCATTACTTGAAAGTAATGATGGATGATGTGTTTGGAGCAAATAACTTTCGGAATGAGATAGTATGGTGCTATGAAACAGGAGGCATTCCTAAAAAAGACTTCTCACGAAAACACGATATTATATTTAGATATACCAAAAGCAATAAGTATATTTTTAATCCCAATGAAGTAAAAGAAAAAAGAAGTGATGAAGTTTTACGAAGAATTGCTACTGGTAGACCAAGCGCCACAAGGTCAACTGGTCAATATAGACATCCCTCTGATGTCTGGAAAATACCAGCAATAAATGCAATGGCAAAGGAACGCTAGGGCTATCCAACGCAAAAACCCGAGGCACTTTTAGCGAGAATTATAAAGGCTTCCTCCAACAAGGGTGATTTAGTGCTTGATGCCTTTTGTGGATGTGGGACAACTTTAGCATTAGCACAAAACTTAGGGAGGCGCTGGATAGGTATAGATATATCCCCGACTGCCATTCGTTTAATTATAGACCGTCTTCACGATGTAGGAGTGCATCCAGCCGATATAAACATTATTGGTATGCCCACAACAGTAGAGAAATTAGAGAAATTCAAACCCTATGATTTTCAGTATTGGGTCATTCAGGAAATGCACGGGACTGGTAGCCCTCGCAAATCGGGGGATATGGGCATAGATGGATTCAGTTTTGTAGAACATTGCCCTATTCAGGTGAAACAGTCAGAAAGAATAGGTAGAAACGTTGTTGATAATTTTGAAACTGCTTTGAGGAGGTATTACAAACACAAGACAACAGGTATGAAAGGATATATCGTGGCGTTCAGTTTTGGTAGAGGTGCGCATGAAGAGGTGGCAAGGGCTAAAAAAGACGGAATAGAAATAACCCTTATTCCTGTTCAAGATATTTTAGATAAAAAACTATCGCTACACTACCGGATTTGACCTTTTCTATATTTGCTTGGAGTCGCGCTGAAGGAACAATCTGTATCCTATATTAACTTCTTATTGAAGAGCATTTAACCTGCGTTAATTTGCAAAATCTATGGGTCATCAAAGAGGGCTTTTTACATACGCGTTAGGAGATTCTAATATGAAAAAGTTAAGTTTGAAAATTATATTATGGTTTGTTGTTTCAACCCTTTACATTTTGCCTGTGTGTCAAGCGTTAAATCAAAAATCGTTAAAAGAAGAAAGCAATAAAGAAATATTGCGTAGCAAAACCGATTTAGAAAATACTGTAGTTAAAACACTTAATGCTTGTGTTAAAATTTTTGACATTTCTTCTGGTCATAAGGGTTCGGGGTTCTCTCATAAAAGTGGGATTATTTTAACAGCGTTTCATGTCATTGAGAAATCAGAGGATAGAAATTTAATTGTTATTTTCTACAATGGTAGAATAACACGGGTTAAGAGACATAAAGTAAGCAAATTGTATGATCTGGCGGCATTATATGTGAGGAATCCATCTCCTTATGGATTGAATATTTCAAAAAGATCCTCTTTTTCAATAGGGCAGCAAATAGCAACATTAGGATTTCCGGTAGGATATAATGGAGTAAAACCTCTTCTGAGTGTGGGATATATTGCGGGAATTGAAACTGAAACAAGCGGCACTTTAAAAAAGAAATTTCTTCTTAATGCTGCATTTAATAATGGTAACTCTGGAGGTCCATTGATTGATGTGAAAAGTGGAGAGGTGATTGGGGTTGTGGTTAGCAAGTTGGCGCCGATCCCAGATTATATTCTGTTAGCACTAAAAGCGATGGAGGACAACAAATGGGGACTTCTATATACTAAAACTTTACCTTCAGGGGAAAAAGTCACAGTACCGCAATCACAGATTTTGGCAGATATTCTGCATTATCTCAGAAGGCAAACTCAACTTGTCATTGGAAAAGCGATTGTCCCTAACGATGTTAGGAAATTTCTTTTGAGTATCGGTATTGAGCCTTAAAGCGGAGGGCGCGTTCGCCGGAGAGCGGAGCGGGGCGTTTGTATCTCTCGTAAAAATAAGATAGCGGCAGAGGCACCCCCAGCTTCACCAGTTGCTGGTCTATCTGCACCTCGCGCTCAAGCCCCTCATCCTCGGTGGTATCTATAACGAAGTGCGGCGCAGGCACATCCGTGCCGAAATTGAAATCCACCAGCCAACGCATAAGCTGACCATTCACCACGCCCATAAGTGCGCGGGCATCCGCCTCGATATATTCACTGCGCACACGTTCGTGAACCTGCCCCAGCGCAAGGCTACCGCTACGCCGCCCCTCGCCACTCGTAAGCGTCGCACCTAACACCAGCTTCGACATCTCATCATTGCACCAATCCGCAAGGTCGCGATACGTATTGATAGTCCCGCTTCTCTTCGCCTCTAAAAATTCCAGTGCGGTGTTTTCAGGAATCGTAACACCCGTATCGTTTTGGAGACTCTCCACAACCTCATAGAGGCGCTTGCGTTCATCTTCACTCGCACCAATCCTGTATTTACCGATAATGGTAGGTGCGCCGAACTTCTCGTTAAACAGAACCCAGAACTTCAGGTTATTCTTCTTGAACCAGTAATACCAGTAAGCCTTTGTCAGGAGTCCGCGCCCATAGGGAGATTCGGGAGTTACTCCGAAAGTGAAACACAAAAATTTGCGCGGCGGGACTGGTAAGCCATAAAGGGATTGATGGAGGGATGAAGCGGGATACTGGATGGATGATTGTGAGGTGGCATCAGAGCCTTCATCCCGCCGCGCAATAGTGGAGCCATAGGGAGGCAGGATGCGCAGCCGCCCATCCGCATCAAAGCGGAAGCGTCCCTGCGGGCGAGGTTTCAGGGCATCTATGCCCACGCTTGCGCCATCCACCCTCCACAGAACTTCCACAACAGAAAAGCCCTTCCCGACAGCATCGAGAAGGGCAAGCAAGGCACCATCGAAATCATCAATCGCTTCGAGTGCACCTTTAACAAAGTCAGCGATTTTCTGGTCGCGAGCATCATCAGAAGCCGCAACGATTTTACGCGGACGCGACAGAACGCCATTTTTACGAGTCTGGAGCACCGCAAAAAGGTGAGCGTCCTTATCCTCCATATCCTGAAACAAGTCATACACATCGCGAAAGTAACGAGAAGACGCCCCTTCAGAGCGCAGCAATTGAGCCGGAGTATCGTAATAAGAAAAGTATTGAAGCCCCAGCGGGTCAGGGCGAGCAACTTCCCGAAGAACCGGTTTCATAATATGCATCCCCAGGCTTTTTTTTGACAGGATTACAGGATAAACAAGATAATAATAATCCTGATAATCCTGTTATCCTGTCTGATATATATGCCGATTGAGTTCATTCCCAACCGACGAATTCTAATACAGCAAAACCCGCCTTCCGAGTCAATTCCCACACCACCCCCAATAACCCCTTACCGCCCACAAAAATTTCCAACGATTTGAGAATTCCCAAAATCCCGCAGGAAAAAAGACAAGCATCTCCCCACACACAGATAAACAAACGCAGGAAAACCTTGGGGAGGTTTTTTTACTTGAAAACTATAGGCGGGGAGAAATAGATTACGTATTAGAAGTTAAAAATTGGGAAGGGTCAGACACCATAAATAGAAGAAAGGAGGAATTACTATGGCACTCATAAAATGTCCTGAATGTGGAGCAGACATTTCGGACAAAGCTGAGTCTTGCCCAAAATGTGGTAATCCCATCTCCAGCAAAAGCAAAGTCCAACTTGTGGAGCTAACTCAAAAGAAGTATAAACGACATATACTATGTGGTTGTCTTACATTAATAGTTGGATTTATCTTAGCGATAATTTTGGCAGCCGTGGGATATAAAGATTCGCCAATAATAGGGTTTTCTTTTGTTATACTTTTTGTTGGTATAATCTGGCTTACAATAGGTGCAGTTCTTGCCTGGTGGCATCATGCATAGTAATTGCAGTGATGATGATGAAGGACGACTAGACCTAAAACAAGCGATAAAATTGAAAATATAAATGGAAATCACTCGAAAGGCGCTTTATTAAAGAGTGAAATTCGTTTTCATGAATTTTAATACCCTAAAAAAGGAGGCCTTTCGAGTGAATAAAAAAACTAAGAGTCCCCAACAAAATGAATTTTTAAGATGATTAAAGCAAATCAAAATACATCCTATGGTCATAAAAGCCTCATGAATATCAGCTCGTCTTTCATAACGAATTCTGAGTCGTCTGAATTGGTGCAACCAAGCGATAGTTCGTTCCACAACCCATCGATAAATCCCCAGGAGGATTAGGGGTCATTCATGATAAGTATCTGTCAAGGAGAAAAGGAGTTCTCCTGACCGA
>CAZGKP010000003.1:0-37692 GCA_964526215.1 uncultured Candidatus Sumerlaeota bacterium | reverse complement strand
TCACCGATACTGACACAACAACCATAACATTTGCTGCTTATCGCTGGATTTGGGTACTTATTTATAGTGTCTGACCCAAGGTGCCTTAAAATTTAACTTGATAGGAACTTAACGCCGACAAAATGTTGTAGATGTTTGCGCCTTAAGCGCCTAAATGGGCAACCGTAAACATTCGGGAAGTGTCTCGCTAATATTCCGGTTATCCCGATGAACCGATTCTCCACAGGCGAATGCCGAAGGCCGAAGGCGCGCCATCGGTGGGTTCCATATTGGCAGGTAACCAGTGAACTCTAATAAGGCAACACAAAAAGCCATAATCATAGGTGCTGGTCCAGCAGGACTTACGGCGGCTTATGAACTCATCACAAGGACCGATATAAAGCCCGTGATTATAGAAAAAAGTAATTTTATGGGCGGCATTTCGAGAACTGTAAACTATAAGGGTAACCGGATTGACATCGGAGGACACCGCTTTTTTTCCAAATCCGACAGGGTTATGAAGTGGTGGTTGAATATTCTGCCCCCGGAGGAGAAGGCGGGGAAGAATATTGCCGACTTGCCCAAAGCCGATATGATACTTGATCCGGAAAAGACCGATAAAATTATGCTCCTACGCAACAGAAGGTCGCGGATTTACTGTTTCAGGAAATTCTTTGATTACCCCGTCAGCCTTTCAAAAAATACACTCTTCAATCTGGGACTCTTGCGAACTGTCCGTATCGGACTCAGTTACATAAAAAGCGCCTTCTTCCCGATTAAGAATGAAAAGAATCTGGAGGAGTTCTTCTCCAACCGGTTCGGGAGGGAATTATACCTGACTTTTTTCAAATCCTACACCGAAAAGGTCTGGGGCATCCCCTGCACTGAAATAAGTGCCGACTGGGGCGCGCAGAGGGTCAAAGGTCTCTCCGTTTGGAAAACAATCACGCACTTTATAAAAAAAATTATCTCCCGAAAAGGGAATCTTCCCACAAAAGATACCGAGACCTCTTTGATAGAGCAGTTTTTATACCCCAAGTTCGGTCCCGGACAGATGTGGGACGAAGTTGCGGAAATCATCAAGGAAAAGGGAGGCGAAATCATCACGGAATATGAGGTCGTAAGACTCCATACAGCCGGGTCGAATCTGTCGTCAGTGGAGGCGGAAAGCAAAACCGGCGGGCAAATGCGGACGTTTCAAGGGGACTGGTTTTTCTCCACGATGCCCGTGAAAGACCTTATCAGGAATCTCGATTGCGACGTGCCGGGAAACGTAAAAGAAGTCAGCGAGGGCTTGGTGTATCGAGATTTTATAACCGTGGGTTTGTTGCTCAAGAATCTGAAAATCAAGCCGGAAAATAAAGGAGAGCGTAAACTGGTAAGGGATAATTGGATTTATATCCAGGAACCCGATGTTGATGTGGGACGGCTTCAGATTTTCAACAATTGGAGCCCTTACTTAGTCGCCGACAAGTCTAATGTCTGGCTCGGGCTTGAATATTTCTGCAATGAAAATGACGCCTTATGGAGCAAAAGCGATGAAGCGATGAAGAAATACGCCATTTACGAACTGGACAAAATTGGCATCATTGACAAAGCCAACGTCCTGGACGCAACCGTTATCCGAATGCCCAAGACCTACCCCGCCTATTTCGGGACATACAACCGTTTCGACGAGGTTCAGAACTTTCTCGACCGGTTTGAAAACCTGTTCCTGATAGGGCGTAACGGAATGCACCGCTATAACAACCAGGACCATTCTATGCTCACGGCGATGGTTGCCGTGGACAACATAATCGCCGGAAGAAGAGACAAAGCAAACATCTGGCAGGTTAACATCGAAAAGGAATATCATGAAGCAAAATAGTGCCGGAGTTTGCACTCACAGGGGAAATTAAGCGATTTAAGCCGTTCTTGGAAAAAAAACTCGAGTCCTTATATATTTGAAAAAGAGTTATATTTGTGACGGGATGACCGGATATACAAGATTGGGTTTTATCCTACTCCCAAAATTAGCCACGGAGAGATAGAATTAAGATACCCCCGTCTTCTCCGTCAGAAAGCAACGCATTTTCATCACGCCTGAGGCGCATCTTCGAGCCTTTACGGGAGAAGCATAGCTTCTTGAACACTGTCTAATATATCTTGCGCCTCTTAATAAAATCTGTACCATCTTGAAAAGAGATGTCGGTTTGGACAAAACCGAAAAGGAAAATACAGAAATGTGAGAACACTTCCTATCTTTGAACAGGAAAACGGGCTTAACGGGCAAACCAGATTCAGAGTTCTTTTAAACGGCTAGACTGCGCCGAAAATAAGCCGCAGATTTCACAGAGTAAGATTGGAAAAAGCAGTGTGATACGCGCTAATCATGCGAAACCGGCAACGCCACTATTACAATTGAGTCGGATGCAACCTGTTCCGCGATCCTTTCATTTTGCGTGAAGAGCTATAAGATTGACAGGACACTGAACGTTATGCTGAATGGTGAAAATATTGGAGAGGTAAAAGTGTCCAGGGAGAGAAATTTTACCAGCAGTATCCTTGAGGTTAATTGCCCGCTTCCACTTCATAAGGGACTTAACATTCTGGAGATGTGGGCAAGTCCCGGCGCGGATTCTTCTTTGCGCACGGATGCAGAAAGTCGACCACTGGCTCTGGCGCTCTACAGATTCTCAAATCGAGGAATAAGGTGAAACTCGTTGTAATCATTCCTGCACTGAATGAGGAAAAGACTATCGGGAATGTCATTGGCGATATCCCTGAAGAAATCTCCGGGATTAATGAGACGGATGTGATTGTCGTTGATGATGGTTCAACTGATGCCACGTGCCAGGTTGCCGAAGCCGCGGGTGCAACCGTGATTTCACATCCAACGAATCTCGGTGTTGGCACGGCTTTGCATACCGGCATTGAGGCTGCCCTTAAACGTGGCGCCGACATTATCGTCAATATTGACGGAGATGGACAATTCGACCCCAAAACCATCCCCCTCCTGATTAGGCATATCCTCGAAAATCAGGCTGACTTTGCAACTGCCTCGCGTTTCAAAAATCCCGAATATATCCCAGAAATGCCTCGAATTAAAAAATGGGGCAATCGCTGCATCGCCTGGCTCATCAGTCTGCTCACAGGACAGAAATTCCACGACGTCTCGTGCGGCTATCGCGCCTATTCACGCGATACAGCGCTCCGGCTTAACCTATTCGGCAAGTTCACCTACACGCAGGAGACCTTTCTGGATTTAGCCTTCAGGGGCTTAAGGATTGTGGAAATCCCGATGCAGATACGCGGACAGAGGGAGTTCGGAAAATCGCGGGTTGCATCGAACCTCTTTCGGTATGCCATAAATTCCTCAAAGATTATTCTGAGGGCATTCAGGGATTACAAGCCGTTGCGATTTTTTGGATTTCTGGCGGCGTTGAGCGGTATTATGGGGTTAGGTTTTCTTATATTTCTTTTCGGGCATTATGTGAGTGCGGGGCAATTCACGCCGCACAAATGGGCAGGTTTTGTGGGTGCAAGTTTTATAGCCCTTGCGGCAATAATCTGGGTTGTGGGGCTACTTGGCGATATGCTGGACCGCATCCGCGTCAACCAGGAAGAGATGCTTTACTACCAGCGCAAACGGGAACTTTCCGAGACAACCCCCGTTTCCTCAGAGCCTTCCCAGAACCACAAGAGATGAAAAAGCTTATCCAGAACTTTAAGAGCGTGTGTGAAAAGTCTCATTTAAGGTCATTTCTCTCTGGTTGAAGTCGATGAGCCATCAAATTGATCATACTGATATAAATCATATTCTCACTTTTTTGCGGCAGATATTCATAATCTTTGCTCAGCCGGCGGTAACACCCCAGCCGAGCAAAGGTGTGCTCCACAATCCAACGGTGCGGAAGTACCTCGAAGGCCTTAAGGCCCTCGTCGCGCTTGACGCTCTGGCTGTCAATGGTCGCCGCGCTGCGACTGGTTTTACTGCCCTCCTGTCGGCGTAATCGATCCCGGAGGCTGTCATGAATCCTTTGCCAGTTTCCATTGATCCGCCACTGGCGGTAATAATAATGAACCGTGCCCCAGGGAGGAAAATCATGTGGCAACAAGCGCCAGGAGCACCCAGCGCGGTTCAGGTACAGGATGGCGTTCACCACTTCACGCATATCAACTATGAGCGGACATCCGCCGGGCACAAGGTGCTTTGCGGTCATTTCCCTGAAGTTCGCTTTGAGGGCAGGAAATTCCCCGTGGTCGTAATGCTTGATGTCCTTGAACACCTCGCCGACCCCCTTGCAACTCTAAGGGCCGTGAAGGTCTGCCTCGGACCCACAGGTGTTCTTGTCCTTAATGTTCCCAGTAGTGATGGTCTTATATTTCAGACCGCATATTTTCTTTATACGGTAACCCGGACAAAATGTGCCTTCCCTCTTGAGCGGCTTTTCCAATCGCAATTTCCATATCCCCATCTCTTTTATTACTCACCAGCTACATTGCGCGCTCTGCTTGTGAAGGCGGGCTTTCAACCTTTCGCCGAAATGAGAGAAGCAATCGTTGACCCCGGAGATGTAAAAGCGAGGATTGCCTATTCCCGGAAAAAGGGCAAGAGCTTATCTCTTAAAGATATGCTAACGATTGGGGGGCTTAAATTTCTTGCGCTGGCAACCGAGGTCACGGGTAGATTTGATAAGTTGACGGTCTTTATGCGCCCGAGACCAATATCGCTCCCTGTCAGGGAAGTTTGATTGAGTTGTTTAACATCCTGATGATTGCACAATCTGATAATCACTCACCTAATATGGAACGAACTGCCGGAGTGCTGCCTGCACGAAGCCGCGCCGAAATTATTTTCATTATAGCAGGGTTGTGTGTTGCACTATTTTTACGCCTTGCCTATATTTACGGCATCCCACACGCTCCCATCAGGCTTGATGCTGCTGGATATGACCGGGCAGCCAGAAATATTCTTATCCACCACACCTTTTCTTACTTTTATCCCAGACCAACGGCATTTACCACGCCGGGCTATCCTTTGTTTTTGAGCGGGATATATGCGGTGTTCGGTAAGGGCAATCTTCAAGTGGTGCGCGTTATCCAGGCAATTTTGAGCGTGGTGATGTTGTTCTTCATTTACGAAATGACACGGAGGCTTTTCGGGAAATTCGCCGCATCGCTTGCTTTTATCGTTGCCATATTTTATCCGCCTTTTCTGTGGGCGAATCGAGAAATTTTAACCGAATCATTATTTGTCTTTTTATGCTCAGTTTTTTTGTTCAGCTATCTGAAAGCATTTGATACAAACCGCCGAGGCTGGTACGGTATCTGCGGCATTGTGCTGGGTTGCGCGTCTTTAGTGCGTCCCACACTGGCGCTTTTCCCGGGTTTGCTTTTTATATTTGAGTTGTTAAGTCGAAAGAGGCGAGCCAGACCGTTGAAAGGTATTCTGTTAAATTACGTATGGTTTGGGGTAGCTTTTTTAATTTGCCTATCGCCGTGGATTGTGCGGAATTATATACAATTTAAGCGGTTTGTCCCCTTTGCATCAGAAAGCGGGCACCCTTTTATCCAGGGCACTTATGAAAATTATCGCCTGCCTCCAGACCTCGACCTCTACAAGGTGGCAAAGGGGGAATTTGCCCTGAACAAGGAATGGTGGCGACTTGGCAAAAAGCATTTCTGGGAGGAGATAAGAAAGCGCCCGGTGACTTATACTCACTGGTATCTTTCCAAGTTTCATCACCTATGGCGTTCGCCTTACATAGATGCCGAGGCTTTTTATTGGAAAGACAAAAAATGCATTTACGCCTTTCATTTCATCACACTCTGGCTGGGTGCGGTGGGGCTATTTTTCTCCTTCGGAAGATGGCGATCTTCCGGCTGGCTTATTTTGTATACCCCTCACGTGGCTCTGCTGCAAATGGCTTTCAAGTGTAATCCACGATACGGTTTTGTGGCTATGCCGGTAGTGATTATGTTTGCCGGATTCGGTCTGGTAAGGCTTGTAGAAGGCGCCGAGATTCTCTTCAAAAGAAAACCACGCTTGATGACCAAATTTCTTCCTCAGATTGGAGGAGTGCTCTTTATATATTGCCTCTTCAGGCTCTGCTCAACCGGTAATCTTGTCGCAATGGGATTAGGTCCAATCTTTGCGAGGTTCTTTCCTAAACTGTTTCTTCTCTCCTTTCTGGTGCAGGGTATTTATTTCTCGTTGTGGCTATGGAAAAAGCACATTATTACCCCTCGCTATCAAGCCCTCTTTCCCATTTGCGTTGTTGTGGCAGGAGTTATGATGGCTCGAAATGATTACGATGTGATACGGGCGCTTTCACCGCGCGTCTCGTTTAAGACCGACCTTCACTGGGCGGGGGATACCGTTCGGCAGGAATTGGATGTCCCATCGTGGGATGGACAGTATCGGCAAAAAACGGTTTATGTAAAGCTCTGTTATCCCTCCGGAGAAAAGCTCAAGTTTCCGGTTGTAATTCGCTTGAATGGGAAAATCATTGGGCGACTGAAACCAGGGATTATCGTTCCTTTCGATATTTATACATTCCCAATTCTGGACGGGATTTTGAAAGGTGCAAAGCGAATAACTCTTGAAGTGAAGATGGAAAGCCCATCGCCAACCCGTCCCCTCCACGTCTACGGTATAAGAGCGCTTTATCGCGGCGTCAGTAAATACAATGGCGTAGAGGGAGACTTATCTTCCGACCCGGAGATACAAAGCGGTTCATTCTGTCTGGGGATACTGTATCCGAAGCAGGGGTGGCTGCCCAGAATTTACTGGAACGGCAGTCCCCGTTCTAAAATTAACCATCTGATTTTAAGGAAAAAAATCAACTTAAAATGAATGCTTTTTTATGGGTAGTTTTTGCTCTGACAGGCACAGGCGTTTTAGTTTTGCCTCCAGGGATATATCCCGGGGTGTGGAGTGCGCCTCTGGAGTCTGCAACTGCCTGGGTTTGCATCTTCGCCTTGTGGGTTGGTTGCGCAATTGCCATAGGGCTAAAGCTGAAGTGTCCATCAAAATCACTTTTATCAGTATCGAGTATCCTTGTTCTCATTAAAATCTTGCTCTTATCAATATCTCCACAACCGGGGATTCGGGCGCGCTTTACAACGGAAGGTCTGGTCAGCTGGGGTGGCAGCCCCCTTAAAAGAACTATCGAAAAAACGACCCCGCCCCGTCCTCAAGACCGGCAAGGCTGGCAGATTCATCGTGACGCTTTTATTCCGCCTCATTTCATAAATGACCACAGACGCTTTAACTATTACAAAACTCACCGATTAAAGAGAGATGATTTACCCTACAAGATTGAGATTCAGGGATATTTGATTGTCCCCAACCGGGTTTTGACAATTGTTTGCCCTGCGGGTGGACGACTGTCGGTGGATGGGGAAATTGTTTCAAGCCCGCAGGGTAAGGCGGTAAAATCCCGAATAACCGGCAAGGACGTCGTCTCGCTCAATTATGCCACAAGCACTACCACCGCATTCAAGTCATCCGAATGGATTTTAGAGAAACAAGATGGAAAATTTAAAATGATTCCTAAATGGCGGTGGTGGGCGCAGAACCCTCTATTTCGGAATAAATGGAAACCCAGAGTTTTGTTCATTATGGGGAGATTGTGGAATCTTGCATTTATACTGTTGATAATCGTAATCTGGCTGAAGCCGTTCTTGCGCCTCTGGCGTTCACTGGAGACATTGGGAATTTCGCGCTGGGCAATCCTGATTTTCCTTGTTCTGGCATATATTGTCCCGATTGAAAGGGGGAATTACTTTTTCATTCGATTGATAGCTTCTATGCTCTTAATTCTAATTTGCGGGGGGATGTTGTTATGGACATTGTTAAACCCTCGATTTCGACTGAAAAGTTTTTTTTCCGCCCTCTCACCAGGTTCTGCGGGACTGGTAGCTGTTGGACTCTGCCTTGTGGTGTGGACAATACTGGGAAGTCGCTTTTTCGACTCGAGGTTTCCGAGGGGATATGCTATCCTGCCTGCGGGGATGGACACTTTGTTTCATTATACCTATGCCAGAGAAATTCTATCCGGCGATTGGTTGCACCGCGCTGATGCCCCATTCCACCGCCAACCTTTTATTCGCTATCTACTTTTACTGCCCCTGTGGGTGGAAGGCGAAGGTGCCGCATGGGGCTTTCACGTACACTGGTCAATATTCGCGCTGACGGGTGCCATTCTCTGGCTTGTCGTCGCGGCTAAATCAACCGTGAGAGCCTTTATTTTATTTGCTGTCTGGTTTCTGGCGTTTCCCTTTAACGCAAATAAGATATGGGTGCCCACCCTCTTTCCCGAAACGTGGGCGACTTTTTTTCTTGTCCTATCATACCTGTTGGTTTCTTCCGCCATAGATAAATCGGGAAAGGATAAACTCCTCTTGGTTTCCGCCGGCATTATTTTCGGATTTGCCGTCTGGACAAGGAATAACCTTCTGACGGTCTTACCTTTCTGGTTTATAGTTTTGATGTTAAAAGGTTCCCACCGAGTCAAAATTAACCTTAAATATGCATCCATATTTAGTGTAGTGGCTCTGCTAACGGTTGGAGTGATACCTTTAAGGAATACACTGCTTGCTCCAGAGGCGCCATTTTCCTTTCTGTTATCGCCGGAGCGTGGTGCAACAGACCTCTTTCAAGGCTTTCAATTGAAGGAGATTACACAAGAGGAAATTAAGTCAAGCCCGGTTTTATCAAAGTTATCACCGGCAACTGCCCGTTTTTTAGAGGGTATCAGACGACATCCGATTTTGTTTATCAAGTATCAATTAGACCGCTTATTTGTTTTATTCGGAGGTCCTGCATTCTGGGAAGAGAACCTGGTGAAATTTTACCCTAAAGTCACGCCTTGGCATTTGTTTCTGTGGGCTTTGATAATTGTCCGAATCCTGACTTTTGGAAAAGGAGCGGCATTCGGTTTGAGCGCACAGCTTTGTTGGGCGGTTCTTATTGCTCAACTGGGAATTATATTCTTTACAGGATACGTAGGTGCCGGTTATCGCTTTCTGGTGCCTGTTTATCCCTTTTTGTTACTTCTTGGCTTCTTACAACCAGAATACCCTTTAATCAAACAGCCCAAAGACACCGCTGGCGAATGCCGCGATTCCGAAAGATGAAATATTTTTACGAACAAATTCAAGGGTTGCTTAAAACCATCTCGAGAAAACGCTTGTTTATTCCCATCATCATCTGGTGTATCGTTTTTTTAGGTTCTTATGCCATTGGGTTTCGATTAAATTATTCTCCTGATTTGTGGCAGATTCTCTGGCAAGGCCTTCTGAAAGACCAACCATTTTCATCAATTATTTTACTACATTCGCAACCGCCGGGATTGAATATACTACACGCATTTATATTGCATTTGCCGGGGAAACCGGAGACTTGGTTTTGGCTTATTTCCTTTATTTCCGGCTTGGTTCTGATTGTTTCATTGGACGGCATTGTCAGGCAACTCGCCCCCAATGCCCGGATTTTACCCTGGTTTATTCTGGGCTTTGTCCTTCTCAATCCCGCATTTCTGCTTTATTCCGATTGGGCATTTAATACAAATTACCTGGTATCTTTGAATTGCCTGTTGGCATGGTTATTTATTCACACAGCGCAAAAACCTAATCTAAAAAATGGCTTCTTTTTCTCCCTCGTTGCTATGATGATGTTAATGCTTCGTGCATCTTATCACCCGGTTTGGTTTTATGGTCTACTGGTAGTTATTGTTTTGCTTTCAATTTTCGGTAAAAAACGCCCGGCATTATTTCTGATAGGGGCAATGCCCGGGGCAATTTTAGTAACAGTCTTACTTCTAAAAAACCTATTATTATTTGGCTTTCTGGGTACTTCTTCCTGGCTGGGAATGAATCTTTACCAGTCAACCACTTTACCTTCCGGTATCTCCCCGCGCAATTTGTTCAAGAAGGGGATAGTTTCACGCGACTTTTTGGCGGGAGGATTTGTTCCCATTCATAAATTTGTAGACAATGAGAAGGAGTATTCAAAACAATTTTCAAACGCAGAAAACCTTTTATCTCACCCAGCCACAGGGCGACCCCGAACTCCGACTGGACGCCCCAATTATAATCATCTTTTTTATATCCTTCATTCGCGCAACTTGGAAAAAGATGTTTGTAATATTTGCCGCCACTATCCCTATTTGCTACCCAGGCGCATTTTTAATAACTGTTTTTACACACTAAACAAATCGCCTTCCGAATATGTAAACCTCCTGGAACGCCAACCCGGAAATATTCGACCGTTCGTCAGTCCTTGGATAAAATGCCACGATTTTATTGTGTATGGGACATGGCTCTCACGTCTTTTAAAATGGCAAAAATCGGGCAGGCTTGAGTTTAATCTCTCTTTCTTTCTCTTTCCATTAAGCTGGTTTACAATGGTAGTAGTCATTATAATTTTCTGGCGCAATTTAAGGAAAAAGGAACAAATCTTTTATCTTTATGTGTTATTAACAGTTGCTTACCATTGTAGTTTAATCTTCTTGATTGACGGAAATGAAGGAAATCGCATGCGTTATGAGTTTGAACCTCTCTTTTTCGCCACATTATTCTGCCTGACGTGGAGATGTTTCCAACTCTTGACCCAGAACAGCGGACGAACCTCAACCATTAAGTGATTTTTACGGAATTGTGTTATTAACGGGACCCAAGGTTTAGTAGATAATGAAGTATCCTTTGTCCAAGGTATGAGAAAAACCCGATTATTTGCCCGGGGCTGGCGCAAGCGCAAAAAAACAGCGGAATCAGTCGCTTTGATGGACAGACAAAAGACCTCTCTTACCGTCCGGGACCGCAGGATGGCACATTCCAACTGTATCTTGAGACAACTCGCATCCGAAGCGGGAAGCCAGAATCGCGACTCTGGCTTGGCTCCACGCGAAAAAGCAATGGGGGTCAGTTTATATTTTTATAAACTAAAATCCATTCCGTATACCACACGGCGTCTGCAAATCTCCACGGCGTGTCTACGACCCACCGTGGCGAGTTTCCGACCCAGCTTGGCGCATCTTCCACCTTGAGCGGAGTTGATGTGCGGAGGCATTCGCTTGTTTCTATCAGGAGATTGGGAACACGGGAAAACTAACCCTCCCGGTTTGATGGCTTCCTTTAGATTTGTTCTGAATCCTGTCTCCCGGAAGCGTTTTTTCATCCGCCTCTGTGGTAGCAGGTAAAGGGATATACCATCCCTCAAACTCCGTGCCTAATCTTCTTTTTATTAAATTTCACTTGATTTGGCGGGCAGGTTGTGAGGCGTAATCATATAGTGTCTGTGAATTGAACGAAAGCCTTCTGTCTTTAGCGATAGTGGAGAAAACGGCTTACAATTATTATTCAGGATTAAATGTTTATTATACTTGTTATGGCGTCTTGCCCAAGCACCCACAAGGTTTCCCGCCAGTCCTCGCGTATGGGGTCTGCGCCACCCACCTCGGGCAGACAGGACAATTGACCCAAAAGATAAGAAAAACCAGCCGGGTAACAGGGCAAGGGATTTAGCGGCTTCGGGAAGGAAAAACCGAATTCGTCGGAGTCGTCGGGAGAACTCCTTTTCTCCTTGACAGATACTTATCATGAATAATCCTAAGCGCGCCTGTCAAATGTCAAAAAGCAAAGGAATTGCTAAAGTGTAGAAACAAGCGTGAAGGGATGTAATTATGGCGAGAAAGCCGTCTAATCTGATTTATTGTGTTGATGAAAACCCGCCACCTGGCGAAGTCCTCATCCTGGGACTACAACACGTGTTTATTATTGCGATTGCTTTTATCTTCCCCGTGATTATAGTTCGCGAGATTGGCGGAACGCCTGAGCAGGCTGCCGGTATGTTGCGTATGTCAATGATTGCGGGCGCCGTAGGTGTCGTAATCCAGGCTTTGAAGAAAGGTCCCGTTGGCTCTGGCTATCTGTGCCCACAGGTGTGCGGGCCCTCGTTTTATTCGGCATCAATTATTGCGGGGAATGCTGGCGGACTACCCGCCATATTCGCAGGGACATTTATCGGCGGCGCGTTTGAGTCCATTTTCTCCCGCTTACTTATTCGCCTGAGGGCTTTCTTTCCCCCGGAGGTAACTGGCACAGTAGTGGCAATGGTCGGCATTACGATTATTCCCGTCTCTATGATGCGATTTCTGGGTATAGACGCCCCTGGCGGCAGTATTCAGTTCCGACATTTCTTCGTTGGTTTCTTGACACTTGCCGTGATAGTCGGCATCAATGTCTGGGGGAAAGGCAAACTACGTCTTTATAGCATCCTGGTAGGAATGACAACGGGTTATGCCTCTTACTTTTTTCTCGGACTGTTTCCGAAGGCGGATTTGCACAAGCTTGCGGAGGCGTCTATGGTTTCTTTACCGATGCCGGAACTCTTCAGTTGGTCTATCAGTTGGGCATTGGTGGTTCCGTTTATCATTGCCTCATTATGCTCTTCCCTGAAGACAGTGGGAGACCTCACCACCTGCCAGAAGATAAATGACGAAGAATGGAAACGCCCGGAGATGAAATCCATCGGCGGAGGTGTCCTGGCAGATGCGCTCGGAGCTATGTCAGCCGGTATTCTGGGTGGAATGGGTCAGTCCACTTCCACAAGCAACATAGGGTTATCCATTGCGACCGGGGCGACCAGTCGCCGTATTGCCTGGGCGACAGGCATAATACTCGGATTATTGGCTTTCTTCCCGAAGGTTGCCACCGTATTCGCCATTATGCCGTCTCCGGTTATGGGTGCCGCTCTGGTGTTCTGTGTAAGTTTTATGATTCTTGCCGGCATCCAGATTATTATGTCGCGAATGATAGATGCACGAAAGACATTGGTTGTGGGAATCTCCATTATTCTGGGCTTGAGCGTTGATACGTTGCCGGGAGCATATAGCGGCGTCCCCATCTGGCTTAAGCCCCTATTTGGCTCTTCCCTGGCACTTGCCACGGTCTCAGCCGTTGTGCTGAATTTGATTTTCCGAATCGGTATAGCCCAAAAGAAACCCCTTTTTCTGCATCCGGGTGTGGATTCCAGCGACACGATTTTCCGGTTTATGGATAAACAAGGACGGGCATGGGGAGCTCGCCCCGAAGTAATTGTCCGGGCAACCCGCGTAATCAGCGAATTCTTTGAGTCGAATGAACTGACAAATCTGGCGAAAGGAGAAATCCGTGTGGATGTCAGTTTCGACGAGTTCAATCTGGACGTGTATATTCAATATGAGGGACAAGCTATGGAGTTCCCGACTTCGCCCCCCTCGGCGGCGGAGGTGGTAGAAGACGAAATCGCCCTGGCGAGACTATCGGCAATTCTCATCCGCCGTTCCGCAGACCGTATACATTGCGAGGAAAAAAACGGACGTTGTTCCCTGCATTTCCACTACGAACACTGACCCGTAACGGTAGATGGGCTTTTTCGTTAGCTCAAGAAGATTGGAAAGGAACTGTGTCCGAAAAAAAGGTATTACCGCCAATATATTTAATCTTAACCATTATAGTTATGGCGGTGCTTCATTTTGTATTTCCGGCGGCGAAAGTCATCGCCTTTCCCTTTAACCTTCTGGGGATTGTTCCGTTGACTGTGGGGATGGTTCTTAATCTTATGGCTAATGGAGTCTTCAAAAAGTTAGGCACGACAATCAAACCTTTTGGAGAATCGGCAGCCTTGGTCACGAGCGGGGTGTTCAGGATTAGCAGACATCCGATGTATCTCGGAATGGTGCTAATTCTCTTTGGAATAGCAGTCCTGATGGGGTCTCTGATGCCATATGCAGTCATCCCTGTCTTTGCTGTGTTGATGGATGTCGTTTTCATAAGGGTTGAAGAGATAATGCTTGAGGAAAAGTTTGGTGAGGCTTGGCTGGAATACAAGGAGAACGTAAGGCGCTGGATATAGGAATTGACCCCAGGCAAACCCGGGCTTAACAGGTAAACGGGCAAACAGGGTAAGAGGCTCAATCCGCCTGCGTCGGACTAAATTTGTCATACCTCACATTTCCCTTGCGCCGGCTCTGCATTTCTGCTTCAATAATTGGTGAGATGATTTTAAGTGGAAGGAAGTGGTTTTTATGC
Source organism: uncultured Candidatus Sumerlaeota bacterium (assembly GCA_964526215.1). Classification (GTDB taxonomy): domain Bacteria; phylum Sumerlaeota; class Sumerlaeia; order MWCT01; family MWCT01; genus CAZGKP01. Next base: position 23,655 of record CAZGKP010000003.1, on the reverse strand, counting down.
CGTCGCGAAAAGTCAAAACCTATCTTGAGGAAGCGGGCGTGAAATATGAGATCATAGAACACGACCCTGTATATACTGCCCAGGAGATTGCCGCAGCTACACATATCAAGGGCGAGGAACTCGCAAAGGCGGTGATGGTGAAGGCTGATGATGAGATAATAATGGTTGTGATGCCGGCAACTCATCGCGTGGATTTCGACCTCCTCAAAAAAGCCCTCGGCAAACAAGATGTGCGCCTGGCGCGCGAAGATGAATTCTCTTCGCTCTTCCCTGATTGCGAGGTTGGGGCGATGGCACCTCTTGGTAAACTATACAACCTTAAACTCATCGTTGATGAGTCCCTCGCAAAAGATAAGGAGATTGTCTTCAATGCAGGCACGCATCGCGATATTGTTAAAATCACCTATGCCGATTATGAGCGCCTGGAACAGCCCCAACTGGCTACTGTCTCCATACATATCTGACCGTCCTCGCCAAGGGGAATTATGACGAGGTGATGAATGGCGAAGAAGAAGGTAGAGTTTGTCTGTGAGGTGTGTGGATACAGTTCACCGCGCTGGGAGGGGCGATGCGCGGGTTGCGGTGAATGGAATACGCTTCAAGAGGTAACAGTTGAACCCGAAACGCGACCTGTTTCACGTCCACAGATAGAATTTTCAGGCAAGAAGCCGCTTCCCGTAACGAGCCTTTCGTCGGAAGGCGAAGTTCGCCTCCAGACTCATATCGGCGAATTTGACCGTATATTGGGCGGCGGACTTGTGCCAGGCTCGGTTACGCTCATTGGTGGCGAACCGGGCATCGGCAAGTCCACACTAATGCTGCAAGTCCTGAATTCCTTCAGTTCAAGACTTAATATCCCCACGCTTTACGTAACGGGCGAGGAGTCTATGGCGCAGATTCGCCTGCGCGCCGAACGCCTCGGCACTCTTTGCGATAAACTCTTCATATTAGTAGAGACGCAGGTTGACCGCGTCGCAAATCACCTTCGCGGGATGAAACCCTCTGCCACCGTGATTGATTCCATCCAGACCCAGTATGCGCCGGAGATAACGTCTGTGCCGGGGAGCGTATCGCAATTGCGCGAGTGTGCGGTGAGGCTCCTTTATCAGGCGAAGAGTCTTTCCATCCCTATCTTTTTTGTCGGGCACGTAACAAAGGCGGGTATAGTTGCGGGTCCGCGCATACTGGAGCATATGGTTGATACGGTGTTATATTTTGAGGGAGAGCGACATCACACGTATCGCATCCTGCGGGCGGTAAAGAACCGTTTTGGCTCCACGAATGAGATTGGTATTTTCGAGATGACGCAAAAGGGGCTTATGGAAGTAACCAATCCCTCCGCCTGTTTTTTAGAGGAGCGCCCGAAGGACGGCATCGGTTCGGTTGTATGTGCGACGCTTGAGGGGACGCGTCCACTACTCATCGAGGTGCAGGCGCTGACGAGTTACAATGGCGGTTTTGGCGCTGCGAGGCGCACAACCACAGGCGTTGACGCAAAAAGGGTTGCGCTGCTTTTGGCGGTTTTGGAAAAGCGTCTGGGGCTTATATTTGTTGACCAGGATGTATTTGCGAATGCGGCGGGCGGAATCAAGATTGATGAACCTGCCGCAGATTTGGCGGTGCTTGTTGCCATAGTGAGCAGCTTCCGCAACAGACCCGTTGACCCCGACTTGCTGGTGATTGGAGAAGTGGGGTTATCGGGAGAAATCCGCTCGGTTACGCATTTTGACAGGCGCCTTCGCGAAGGAGAGCGCCTCGGATTCAAGCGATGTCTCACCGCAAAGAGCCACGCAAAGAGTGAAAACAAACCTACCGGAATAGAAATCCTCCCCGCATCAAATGTAAGTGAAGCCCTCGACCTCATCGGGCTCGTGTAAATCTAAAATTTGATAAAAAAAAAGATTGACGCAGAAGCAACTTGTGGTATATATATTACCACAAGATTGTTGAGAAAGGAGAAGGGATATGTTTGGAGAATTTGTAAGAAATACAAGGCTAAAAAAGCGCATTGGATTGCGTGAGTTTTGCCTGAAGTCTGGTCGTGACGCCAGCAACTGGAGCAAAATTGAGAGAGGGGTGTTGCCTCCGCCGAAGGACCAGAAAAGTCTGGAAAAGATAGCCAGCGACCTCGGCATTAAAAAAGGTGGTGAGCAGTGGATGCAACTATTTGATTTTGCAGCCCTCAAGCGGGGGAAAGTGCCCGCAGACATTATGAACGATGAGGAACTCGTAGAAAATCTTCCACTCTTCTTCCGAACGCTCCGCGGGCAAAAACCCGTAAAAGATGAGTTAAGGAAGATGGCAGAACTCATCCGCAGGGGTTAATAGTGGATTTTGACTTCCAGAATTTTAAGGCACCGTATCTGGATAAAACCTTTATCCGAGAGCAGGCTGAGGCTTTTCGGAAAAGAAACTGGAGCGCGGGGAATCTCCCCGTTAATATCCTGGGAATTGTGGAGTTTGACCTGCGGTAGGAAATCCGCCCCATAAAGGGGCTTCGCCCGGAGTGCGACACGGATGCCCTCTTGCTGGGAAATAGAAAAACTATCATAGTTGATTACGACTACTATATGGAAGACAGAATGCAAAACCGCTTGAGGTTCTCTGTGGCTCACGAGGTTGGTCACCACGTGCTTCATAAAGACTTGTTTCAGAAATTAAAGCACAATTCAGTCGAAGAATGGATAGAATTTATGACAAAGGTCCCGGAGAACCAATACAGGTATATTGAATATCACGCTAGCGAATTTGCCGGGCGACTTCTGGTGCCGTTAGACATATTAAAGAAGAAGTTGGAGGATGCGCTGGCACTTGCGAAAAGCAAGAGGCTCTCGAATGAGTATCTGATTGGTGGTGCGGCTCTGGAGCATATCTCTTCAGTGATTTGCAGACCTTTTGGAGTATCGCATCAGGTGATTCAGAGAAGACTTCAATTTGAGAAGCTATGGCCACCAAAGCCTTTTTAGAGTAGCAAATCTACCGCACATCTTCGCTTTTGTGTGAATCCCATATTGAGGGTGGGGTTGTTTACGTTCTCACCCCGCCAGGGGCGCGCCTGCGGCATAAGAAAGGGGTGATATTTTATTCATATCTGCGGAGGATGTCCCAGTAAGCGCCACGATACCCTTTTTTAATGGCGTCTAAGAGGAGTTGATTGGCATTATAGTTGTAATTTCGGTCAGGTCGCGATGGGTCAAAGAAGAAGAAACGTCTGTCCTCCCCAACAAGCTCATTAAGCACCTCAAAAGCGAAAGGAGCAATTTTCGGCTCAAGGAAAAAGAGCGGTTCTGACGGGTCGTCCCCACCGATAAGCCCCTCTCTGAATTCCTCCTTCTTTACAATCTCGGCAAGTTCCGTTCCCGGATAAACCCCTACCCCCAGGGCAACGCCGGCCCGGTCGGGTTCAGCGCGCCTCATCAACTCAATCGTGCGCATAATGCTCTCCCTTGTTTCCCCCGGTGAGCCGAGTAAAAGGTCAAACATCACCGCTATGCCCGCCTCTTTACATAAATGAGCCGTATCCAGGATGTCATCGGGTGTAAAATCGCGTCTCAACCTTTTCAACATCACTTCATCGCCATTGTCCACCCCGAAATTAATACCCACACATCCGGCGCTGTGCATAAGTCTGGCGAGTTCTGGTGAGAAAGGAACCGGTGAACAGTAGGCATACCAGTGTAGTTTATGACCGAGATTGCGGCGGGTTATCTCCTTACACACGTCTATTGCATGCCACAGGGGCAAATTGAACTCACTATCGCAAGTGTGGATGTGGTCGATTCCCTGTTCGAGGAGTTTTTCCAGCTCGTCAACCACAGCTTTGGGGGGTCGAACCCGGATGGTTTTCCCCTTCGCTACCGGGTCGGCGCAATAGATGCAGTGGCGGGGGCAACCACGCTTGGTCTCGATTCCTGCTTGTCCCCCTTCATTGAAATATCGCCCGTTATCAATCCATCTCCGGCTCATCGAAGGAAGGTTTGCCAGAGAGGGCATTGAGGGTGGGTTGCGATACCATTTGCCACCGCGATACCAAACCAGATTAGGCAGGTCGCGCCATTTCCGTTTGCGTTCTATCCTGTTCGCAAGAGTCGTAACGACAAATTCTCCGTCTCCCCATACACCGGCATCAGCCTCGCAAATCTCCAGAACTTGCTCGGGCATAGTTGAGAATCCAACACCGCCAATTACTAACAGTGCATCCGTATGCTTACGGATTGTGTTCACAATACTGGCAAATTCGCCAAGGAACGTCTGGTGGCTTGTAAACACGCAATCGTCTGTATTGCGCAACGTGACCCCTACCAGGTCGAAACTCGTTCTCTCAAAGAAACCGGCTATGGCAGAGCTCCAATCCTCTGCCCAGCAAAGGTCGAGTATCTCAACGGAATGTCCTGCTGTGCATAGTGCCTCAGCCACATATTCCAGACCGATGGGCCCTATTGGAGGTTTTATCCGGTTTGTATTAATCAAAGCCACCTGCATAATAAGATTCCCCGCCAAAAAGTTTGTCCGCTTTTACACGCTCTGGGTGATAACTTATACCATTTTTACCTATTAAACTTGAAAAAGTTCCTTGTGTCCGGGTTGCATTAAGAAATAAGGGATTAGAACGGGAGTCAATGAAGGATTATAACTCGAGTCGTTACAACACTATAAATCGTATTTTCAATGATTCAAAGACATAAAGGTATACACCGAGAATTTTTTATGGCGACCTCTTTTTTTGCGCGATCAGTTCTTTGTAAATGTCTTCGAGCTGGAGGGCGTTCTTTTCCCAATCGTCTTTCTGGCGAATCTGCTCAATGTTGAATTTGGCAAAACACTGTTTCCATTCTGGATGGCGGAAAAAGGTGATTATTTTTTTTGCAAGGTCGTCACCATCATCAGGGCGAAAGCAAAGACCGTTTATGCCATCCTGAACCCGCTTTTTATAGGCATCGAGATCTGCAAGTATAGGCGCGCACCCGCACGCCATCCCCTCCAATAGCGAGATGGATAAAAGGTCTGTCTTTGGTGCGGAGATAAAAGCATCTCCCAGATTCAGATACGCCGCCATTTCTCTTTCCGACAGAAATTTTGTGATGAAGCGGACGCGATTTTTCACGCCGGCTTTTTCGAGTATTGCCTTTATGTGTGCCTCGAATTCTGCATCACCCGCCCCGCGCAAAAAAACGGCACAAGCACTCGGGATTTCCCTGAAGACCTTCGGCAGTGCCCGCGCTATCGTCTCAATACCCCAATATGCCTTCATTGCACGATTGCTGATTATGATGCGGGCATCGGGCGGAAAACCCAGTTGACGCCTGAGATTCTCAACCTCTCTTTCGTAGCCGGGATGAAAGGTGTCGAGGTCTACGCCCCAGGAAAATGGGCGGATTTTTTCCTGTGGGATGGCAAAATCACGCTTGAGGTGCTCGACAAGTTCGAGGAAATTTGTGGTTATGATGTCGGCAGAACGAACTGCCCTCGTTACGAGAAATCGCGCAATACGGGACTTTTTCGGGTCATAGAGGATGTCGTTTCCCCAGGGTGTGAGCACTTTTGGATATGCTCCGCACCGGGCAAGTGCGTAACCATAACCGAGCGCCTCGAAGGCGTGAACAATGTCGGGCTTTATGCGTGCCACCTCGCGGCGGTAGGGGAAACGTTTGTAAAAATTGTTCCCGTACGGCTTTGGGAAGAGGCGGAACGCCAGCACTTGGGTAATGAAACACATTGAGGGGTGTATGAGCCTGATACCTTCTGGCGGGTTCTGAACTGGCGGGTCGCATAATATCGTGAGTTTGTGCCCGCGGGAGGTGAGGAAACGTGCCCATCGCTTCGTATGGATATTGTCGGCATTTGCGAAGAAAGCGATGTCCATAGTTTGCTCGCGTTGCTCGCGTCAGTTGCACCTTGCGGGGGCGTCATTTGCTCCCTTTGGGAGCGTCAGTTGTCGGCTGCGCCGCCGTCATTATTTCTTTCCATAGGAGGTCTCGGTCTTTGTATAGGTGGTTTCTGTCGCTTTGATGGGTCTTCTGACTTTTATGCGCGGGGTGGCTTTCTTTTGCTCCTTGATGCGCAGGATTGTTACTTTTTTCATCACGACAGGGGTAAGTGGTTTGTTGTTTGCACCGCGCTTGACGCGGGCAATTTTTTTCACCACGTCCATTCCCTCCGCTACCTCGCCGAATATGGAATGGCGATTATCAAGATGGGGCGTAGGGGCAACTGTGATAAAAAATTGGCTCCCATTTGTGTTCGGTCCAGCATTTGCCATAGATAGGATGCCGGGTTTGTTGTGGCGCAACTTTGGATTGAACTCATCTGCGAACTTATAGCCGGGTCCTCCGTTCCCTTTGCCCAAGGGACAACCGCCCTGAATCATAAAACCCGGAATTACACGGTGGAAGGTGAGTCCATCGTAGAATGGGCGCTTTACCCATTTGCCGGTTGCGGGGGCTTTCCAGGCTTTTGTGCCTTCCGCCAGACCGATGAAGTTCGCCGTTGTCTTCGGGGCGAGTTTTGTAAAAAGGCGACAGATAAATTTGCCCGTTGTAGTATCAAATACTGCATAAGTCCCGGGGGGTAGATTATGCTTTTCTTTAGCAAAAATGCCGATGGGGAGTGCGAATATAAAAATAGGTAACACCAAAAGGGACGCATATTTTTTCATATGTGAACCCTCCTTTCAAAAACTGTGCCTCTTTATGCTGAGGGACGCCTTGAAAAATCAAGTAAAAAACCTCAAACAAAAGATTGCTTTTCTCTCAATAAATCATATACATAAGCACCGGGCGCATTTCTCTGCGCGTGTATTATGGTAATCCGTCGCGCTGGCGGCGCAATGCCTTTATGGCATTCAGGACATCTCTATCGCCGGGGGCGATTTTCAGGGCACGTTTGTAAAATCTGTAAGCGAGGTCAATGTTGCCCTTCGCAGCGGCTATCCTGCCTGCGGCAAAATAAATATCGGCGTGGTTCGGGTCGAGGTCAATGGCTAATTCAAGCGCCTTTGCCACATCATCGAAATATCCCCTTTCCGCCGATTCGTATGCGGTGTTGACCATTCTGCGCCGCTGGATTGATGTGTAAATGTGGAGCTTGTCCAGAACGATTTCCTGAAACGTGAGCGGGCGATTCCACGCCACCAGATGTAGATAGTATTGCACCATAAATAGATAGTTCCATACAACGAGCAGGAAGATTGCCGCACAGGGAAAGGCGAGCCGCAATCTCGGGCGCAATGTTGTTAATAATGCACCAATGCCCGCCGCAAATATCGGGGCGCAATTCAGAAATCGCCGCATACCAAAACCCCAGCTCCCGTGCCAGTCGTATACAATGCTGTTCAGGTAAAGTTGAAGCGCAAAGAGGATAAGAAGGAGGATTGCCGTTGGGCGAGCATCTTTATTTTGCATCCACACCAGAATACCGACAATACCTATAAGGGTGATTGGCGTCCAGGTGAACAGTCCGTTGAATGTCGAGAAGAGGATTTTGCCGAAAACGGGGCGTGCCCACAGCAGGAATAATGTGCCCTGCGGGATGGTGAAGAAGTGCCCATAAAGCCTCTCCCACACCACCAGCTGCGGTGTAAAGGTGAAGAATGCAATCGCAAGCGCTACTACTGCATCCCAGGGGAGTATGGAGCGGCGGAAAGCCTCTTTTTTCGCCAGGATAAAGTCCGGCAATAAAAAGAGCACGAACAGAACATTCTGCCACCGCATCAGACACATTGCACCTATGAGAATGCCTATCTTCACCCAGCGACCCAAATTTAGCCGCCCCTTTGTTTTCTGTGCATAATACATAAACACGAGAACAAAAAAGAGTGAGATGCTATGAGGCATAAAAGTCATCGGATATGCGTAATACGCAGCCGAAGATGCAAACCAGGTGAGAGCCGCCGCTGTGAATGCGATGCGCGGCTTGAAAAATAATCGCAGCCATCTGAAGAGTAATATCAGTCCCGCAAGTGCGTAAAAGGCAATCCCGATGAAACAGGAGACCTGATATGGCTGTGAATAACCATCGGCGGGGGCGCATCCGGTCGCCTTTATGAAGATATGGGCGGCGATGTAGAACGGTGCGACGGCAATAGCCGGTCCGACCGAAAAACCATTCGGACGCCGCCCTATGGGAGTCAGTGGATAACCCAGTAGCACACCTTCGGGATTAAGTGTGCGATACTCATTGTCAAAATCAAGGTCGCCATCGAACAAGACCGAGCGGAGATAACCATAATAACATACAGGGTCAATTCCCGCCACCGTCATCCTGTTGAAGGCGATGATGCCGCACAGTGCAAAAAAGAATGTGTGGAGAGCAAAAAGCCCGATCAGCAGAATTTCAAAGCGACACCTTCGGTAAAGAAGTAAAAAGTTAAAAGGCAAGAGGCAAAATTCTCGGGACCGTTCCCCCCTGCCGTCAGGATTATTTTGAATCCCTTTTACCTTTTTACTTTTGCCCGTTACCTTGCTCACAGGGTTCCCGCCAATCTTGCGAAGTGGTTTTTGTTCCAGTGCAAAACGATGAGTAGAGTGAGGATTGCAGCGATATAAAATATACCCCGCTTTTTCGGGATGAGGTCGGAAACGGAAAACATCTGTGCGGGCAGTGCGGTCAGGATATATCTATCTATGGATGTGAATGGGTTTGATGAGGCGAGTGAGCAGTAAAATAAGAGGCTGAGAATCTGCCAGGAGGCAAGAGTTGTCCATTTGAGTGATGTGCGCTCGTCGAGCCAGTTGCGAAAAGCCAAAAGCGCCGCAAGTATCCCGAATGCGACCGTTCCCCATACCAGTGCCAGCTTCGGGATGTCGCGACTGTGGATAGAGGAGCGGATGAGTGCCCTGAAGGGTAAGTCGAAGACCTGCCGATTCCATATCTGAGAGTATTCATCTACATTGTGAAAGAACGAGCCGTAATAGAGCCGGCAGAAGGAAAGCCAGATGAGCATCGGCAGTGCCGCAAGGATTGCGTATGTAAGCCTTTTAAGCCTTTCCCCGCGCAGGAGTTCACTTATCAGGAGTGCGGCTATCACGAAGGCTGCAAAGGGGCGCACCAGAGCGCTAATCCCCAGAATGAGATAGCCCGCACACGGTCTGGCGCGATTCCATATAAGATAAATCCCCAAAAGATTTACAAAGAGAAAAAACCCCTCGGTGGCATTTATGCTGCTGAACAAAAACCAGCTCGGTGGGAAGATACTGAAATAGAGAGTTGCCCATCTGTGCTTGAATATTTTGTCAAATAGGTAGATGGCGAAGAGTGCCCCGCCGATGTTCAGGATGAGGGCGGCAAGCCCCCACGACTTCCCCATAATGAGTCCCAGAAAATAGACTGCGACAGGAAAACCGGGGAAGCGGACAGTGACCCAATGGTGCGCCTGGCGCAAGGTAGATGTATCCAATGCACGGGCATAAGCGACGTAATCCCGCCCATCGTGAATCTGGACATAATCCGCAAGGTTGACGTGGGCAATCGGGAGCGTCAGGCAGACGGCAGCAATCCGCAGGATGAGTGCCATCACGAGGATTGACCCCAGCGGGAAGGGATGTGCAAGGTCTGCATTTTGTTTCACAGGATGCCTCTCATATAACTTGGATGTTTAACGAGTCCAGAGTTAAGGGCGCAGGGTCAAGAAAAAACACCCGTGATAAAGAGACTTAATGCCTATCCGAAAACCCTCCGTGATTTGGCAAGCCAGGTTTTAGGGAACCGGTCAAAGCAATACAGGGCAGGGCTATCGAGAATGCGCCGTATGGTTGCTTGTTCACCGCATTTGGGGTTTTCGGATAGGCACTTAACCCACCTTTCGCATTTCGTGTTTTTTTGTGGTGCCTTTGCGAAAGTGGGTTTAAGCAAAACCTTCGCTTTTAGAGAATATCCGGTGTGGAGAGGGAGTGGTCAGGGCGTTGATTGCTCATTCTTGCGGCGGTCTTTTCCGCCGCGGCGTTCCCCGCCGAAACGCTTGTTCTTAAAAGTCACCTCGATACTGCGGCGGCGTTCGGGGCTTTGCCTTCGGTCTTTATTATGTCTGCGATCCACCTCTGGCCAGGTCTTTTCCGGAGTCCCGGTTGAAGTCGGAGGGGCAGACGTCTCAGGCTGTGGAGCCTTCGTTTGCTTCTGTGGAATTACGGGACGAATTGAAAAAGAGAGTTCTTTTTGAGTGTCCTCCCTGCGGTGCATCTCTAAAAAGTGCCGTTCCCCGAACTTATAAATCCAGTTCACTATGGCGGCGTGCCGTTCATCCTCGCCGCTCTCCCCAACCCGTAACTTCAGTTTTTTTATCAGGTACTGAATCCCGTATTCCCTGGAGGCATACCTCATCATAATATTAACAATCTTTTCACCGAAGCGGGCATAATGTTTCCGAATGGTCGCCCGCCTTTTCTCACGCTCGTGAATATTCTGAACTTCCCTGCCCATCTGTTCCAAAAACGATACCGGCTTCATCTCTCACTCCCGTCTGATTGTATAACTATTTATATTTCTCCTTTGGAAAGACAACAAGTAAAAAAGGTGAGCATTGGTATGTCTTATGGGCTTTTGAAAAAAGCCGTTGACGTCTGGAAGTTTGCCCAGCCATTGTTGAGAACAATCAAATCTTGAGAGAAAAAGGAAACAAATGCGCAAAAGATATACTCGTCGCATTGGAATCCTGACTGCGGGTGGAGATTGCCCCGGACTTAATGCCGTTATTCGTGCCGTAACCAAGTGCGCACATAATGATTACGGAATTGGGGTTGTCGGCATCGAGGATGGCTACATTGGTCTGGTTAAAGGGAGCGGCAGGATTTTGACAAACCGGAATGTGTCAGGGATACTGGCAACGGGTGGCACAATTCTGGGGACAGCCAGAGGCAATCCTTTTGGGGCGGCTGGCAAAAAAGACGAAGACTATTCTTGTTTTGAGGATGCGTTTAAGTCGCTTAAACTGGACGCCTTGATTTGCACCGGAGGCGATGGCACCCTCACTATGGCGAATAAACTCTATAAACACGGCTTCCCTGTTGTGGGTATTCCTAAAACGATAGATAATGACGTTATGGAGACGGATGTAACATTCGGCTTTAACACCGCAGTTTCTATTGTGATGAATGCGGTAGATAATCTGCACTCAACTGCGATGTCGCATCACCGTGTGCTGGTTGTGGAGGTAATGGGGTGTCGGGCTGGATGGCTGGCTCTCGAGGGAGGAGTTGCCGGGGGCGGTGATGTCTTGCTACTGCCGGAACTCTCCTATGAGGAAGATGTGATATTCGAGCGCGTACTTGAGCGGAGTCGGCACGGGAAACGCTTCAGCATCGTGGTTGTGGCGGAGGGCGTGAAGGCGAAGGGGAATTTGATTATTCGGGAAGAAGATAATGCTGAATCGGGCAGGGTACGGCTGGGCGGGATAGGACATTATATGTCGAGGCTCATCGAGGAGGGGACGGGACTTGAGACACGTCCGGTTGTTCTGGGGCATCTGCAGCGAGGTGGTCCCCCAACAGCCTTTGACCGCATACTCGCCACACGCTTTGCAATAGAGGCGCTTCATCTCGTCATTGAGGGAAAGTTCGGGCAGATGGTTGCCCTTAAAGGGAGGCGACTGACCTCCGTGCCGATAGATAAAGCCGTAAGGAAACTCAAACTCGTGCCGAAAAACCATCCGCTAATACGCGCCGCTATTTCTGTCGGGACAAGTTTCGGCAGGGCGGACCTGAGATCTACATAGCATTACGCGCGAATGGATACGCGTAAACACTCGTCATAATCATTCGCGAAAATCAGCGTTATTAGCGGATAACTCTTTCTTCTTCATTCGCTAATAACGCTAATGGACGCGAAAGATTTTTAGAATACCTTTATTTACGGAGACTTAAACTGATGGCAGATTCAATCGGTGTGGTGAGGGAATTTCTGGGTGTACACCCGATGGGTGTGTTTGCACTGCTGGTCGCCATTGTGGCGGGGATTTATTTTGCCGCGGAACAAAGGAGACTTAAAAAAATCTTCAGCATTCTCCCTTGTGTCTTCTGGGTCTATTTCATACCTATGGCACTGGCGACAATCGGCATATTCCCTGAAGAATCCTCCACTTATGGCGTGATGAAGTACTATGCGCTGCCTGCCAGCCTCTTACTGCTTTTCCTCTCTGTGAGCATCCCCGACATCATCAAGCTTGGACCGCGCGCGCTGGGGATGATGCTCTTCGGTTCCGTGGGAATCGTTGTGGGTGCGGTGTGTGGGATGCTGGTGTTGAAACCCTTTTTTGCCTGGGGGCTTTTGCCGAAAAATCACCTGCCCGTTCTGTGGAAAGGCGTGGCAGCACTATCGGGTTCGTGGATAGGCGGCAGTGCAAATATGGCGGCTGTCTGGGAGAGCGTGATAAAGAAAACACCCACACCTATCGAGGGGCAGATTTATTCGGCAATGGTGGCGGTGGATGTCATTGTCGCTTATGGCTGGATGGCAATCGTCATCGCCCTCTCCTCTATACAGAGGCGATTTGACGCCTGGAATAATGCCGATACGAGGATGATTGATGACGTGAATAAACGTATGAAGGAGGTTCACGAAAAAAGCGCAAAAAGTTTACTGACCGATAAATTCCTCTATATGCTGGCTGTGGCATTGGTGATTTCTTTCGTATGCGGATATGGGAGTCGTAACATTGGTGGATGGCTCGATATCCATCTGAAAAGCGAAATGCTTAAGAGTGTTGTCGGGAGTTACACGATTCTGGTCATAATGGTGACGGTGATAGGTGTAGGGCTTTCATTCACGCCGGTGCGCAAGCTTGAGGATTATGGTGCATCGCGTGTGGGTTATGCGCTATTGTATCTCGTTCTGGCGCGAATCGGGGCAATGGCAAACCTGAATGCCATAGGGCAATTTCCGCTGTATATTGTAATGGGTGTGGTATGGATAGCGGTTCACGCCCTGTTTTTACTTGTGGGGGCGCGGATATTAAAAGCGCCAATGTTTTTTGTGGCGACAGCGAGTCAGGCGAATATCGGCGGGACCGTGAGTGCTCCGGTTGTTGCTGCGGCGTATCAGCCAAACCTTGCAGTGGTTGGTTTACTTATGGCAATTTTAGGCAGTATTTTAGGGACATTTCTGGCGCTCTTCGGCACCGCTATTTTAGCACAGTATATTCTCTCCTGATTGCGGCAATCGGGACGATTGCTTTGCAATTCACCGCGGCGCACTTTCTGTCAGGCGTCATCAGTTAAATTTGTAACTTGCAATTTGCAATTTCCAATGTCTAATGTCTATTGTCTATGACGATTTCTGGCTTCCAATTTTATCCGGAGGGCGTAGACCATCAAGAGCCCCAATACGAGTGCTCCCCAGCCCATTGCACAATATGCATCGAACCATCTCTCCAGTGATTTACCTACAACATATCCTGCGGTGCCCGCAAAGAGTATCTGGGAAAGTATGACGGTAATGAGAAACCACTTCGCCTTTACGCTGTGGCGTTCCCGGAGCACATAATAACCCATGAATGCTGCCGCCGTGGGAATGTATAATGTGAGGAATTGTGCCTTCCGTGCCTCCGGCGAAATGATAAGAAACGCCACGAATATAAGTCCATACTCCCACATAAAACGCGGTGGCGCAGGTAGGCGATACGTCGCCCTTTTCCGTGGCAATAGAATCCATCCCGTCAGGATAAGAACAATCAAACAAAACAATCTGGCGATGGTTTTTGCCTTTTTCCTGCCCAGGTCAGCCACATTGATATAGAAAGGCTCTGCAGCTCTCCTTGAATACCTCTTTGTGAACTTCGAGGACATGTCTATCGGCGTAAGCAGGGCAAATGTCAGGGTGTGTAAAGATTGTCCGGCGACTGTTGCACCTCCCACCATTTGGGCAGTCCGACGTGTCCCCTGTTTGGCGAATTCCTTAAGCAATCTCGCGGTGTATGATGGTCCCAGAAAAATTGCCGGGATTATGAAAAGGCAGAGCACAATTCCCAGCGCCATCCCTGCACACTCCCGCCATCTTCTTTTGATTACGTAATACAGGATAAAGAATGCGGGCATATATTTCAAGACCGCCGCCATACCTAAAATCCCACCGCCGATGAAGGGCTTTTTCCGATTTTCCACAACGTAAAGCCCCAGGACGGTTGCGAAAAACATCAGGCTGTTAATTTGCCCGAGCTTCAGGTTCATCCAGAAAAAGCGCGCCATCAAAAGAATCGGTAAACTCCACACCCACCAAGGGAAATGTCTCTCGCCGCCAAGCATCTGTCCCGTCATCCTGAATACGCCCAGAAACATAACCACACACAGACCGAACCAGATAGATTGACTTATGTAGATGTTGAAAAAGCTCAAAGGTGCTAACAGGAGGGCATTAAAGGGTGGATATTTGAATTGTTTTCTCACAACATCTATGTCGTAGATGTTGTGTTTGTGGACGATTGCGCGGGCGGCGAGGTAATGGCGCTCGTAGTCTCCCCTGATACGCCCCCTATGGGTTGTATAGAGCCATTGAGCACCGGCGGTTGATAGGAAAATAATCAAAAGAATGGTTGGGGAGATTTTAGGCATTTGGTTTGTCCGTTTGTCCGTTGTCCGTTCAACCCACCGATGGCGCGCCTTCGGCGTTCAAGCGAATTTTCTTAATCAAGTATCTTTGGCTACGGCGATTGCTTCTTTTATATCGAGGGTTTTTTCGTATAACGCCTTGCCCGTTACAATACCGACGATATTTCTGATGCGGAGATTTTTAATATCGCGAATGTCTTTTACTGTATGGATGCCACCGGAGGCAATGATATTCATCCGCACAGTATGGGCAATTGTTGAGAGGGCGTGGAGGTTTGGACCGGTGAGCATTCCGTCGCGCAGGACATCTGTGTAAATGATGGTTCTGACACCCATTTCCTCTAAATCGAGGGCGAATGTGGGGGCATCGGTGGTTTCGGTAACCGTCCATCCGTGGCTGGCAACACGACCGGCTTTTGCATCCAGTCCAACAATGATATTCTTGCCGTATGCATCAATCTGGCGCCGGAGCCACTTGCGGTCTTTGAATGCGCGCGTGCCGAGTATGACAAAGTCCATACCCATTTTTAGATAATCGCGGATTGCCTTCGGTGTTCGAATTCCCCCGCCGACATCTATCTTCATAGAGACGGCTTTTCGTATTTTACGGATGGCGGCTTTGTTTTTAGGTCTGCCCTCGAATGCACCATCGAGGTCTACGATGTGCAAGCGTCTGGCGCCTGCCTCTTCCCAGCGGCGCGCAACTTGAACGGGGTCTTGTGCATAAACCTTCTTCAGCGCCTTTTTCCCCTGTGTCAGGCGCACGCATTTCCCGTTCATTATGTCTATGGCGGGGATAATGGTGATGCTATATTTCATCTCTTCTTCCTCTTGATTTGTTTAAGGAGATTTTTTGCGAGGGAACGTATTTCGGGGTTATTATCGTGTCTGGCTTTCTTCAGGACGGCGCGGGCTACTTCGTAGGGAGCGAGTGCGGCGAAGCGGCGGAGCGCCTCTATGCGGATATTAAGGTCTTCCTCCCTGTCAAGGCACAATGGGTGTAGATGTGGGAGGAGCGAAGCGCCCAACGCTGCGAGTTGCTCACGGGCATCGCGGCTCTTAAAGCGATTATCAATATCGCCATAGTTACTGGCTGCCATAATCAATTCGCGCACAGAATGGAGTCTTGTCGGGGAAGGCGGTTTGCGATTCAGGCGTCGCTTCAGGACTTCTGCTCCACTGGGGCGATATGTCTCGCCATTTTCTTTCCACCAGGCAATCACCTTTTTCACCGTGCGTTTGCGGCGGGAAATAGGGGTGTTCTGTCCATAGTCGAGTTCCATCCCCGTGATCAGGGACAACGTCTGCGTAGCCTCCGAGGCAAGTATGCGATTCTTCCCCCGAATCTGTTTTACAAGATACCCGATGCCGCCTCCGTAACCGAGAGATGCCATACCCAGAGCCGCCCTGATTTTCAGGCGGCCCGGGGGCAACTCGTCAAATGTTTCCTGAAGGATGGGGAGAGCGAGGGGGTCGCCTATTAGACCCAGAGCATTGACGGCATTAAAGCGGATGTATTCATAGAGTAATTTTTTCCTCTCTCCCTGGCGAGAGCGGGCGAGGGCACTACAGTCATAATCAACCAGCGATTTTTGCCCCTCGGTATAATCCCCGTGTGCGGTTCTGATTAAGACAGGAACGGCAATCCGGGATTGTTTCTTTGCAAGTTCCTCCATTGCAAATATCAAAAGTTGAGTGGCGGGCACAGGCTCGGAGAGGGCTTTTCCCCAGTGCGAATCGGGGGGGAAACCCTTTTCAAGAAACTCCACCAGATTTTTCGGAGAGGCAGAGATGCCGCAAGCCTCAAGCGTCTGTGCAGGGGTTCTATCCTGTGCAGTGGCAACTGATGCACAAACCACCTCAAGGATAAGGAAAATCAAGGAGACTTTTTTCATAATTATGATGGGCAACTGAACGTTTCCTCCGATAAAACTAAACCGGAAAGAATTACAACCTTGATGGCTGGAAAGTCAAGACTGCACTGTGAGCCGCACCGAAGAGGCACCAGAATAGCACCACGCGTGTTGGCGAGTGCAGGGGGAAACTGAATGTGGCATTGACAAGGATGCAGATGGTGGCTGCCGCAAGCGAGAGCAGGAGCTGCCTCTCGCGCGGATGGGTGTTGCCCGAAAAAAGCAGAGCCATAGCTTCCGCGAGAAAAATAGCCATCGCAAGCGTGAATGTCAGAAAACCGACAGTCCCGTTCTCCACCCAGATTTGCAGGAAATCATTGTGCGCATTATCTGCCACACGGTTTTTGAGTTCTGCCGTAAACTGCACCACACCCGCCCGCTCATCACGGGATACAAGTCGCCCCAGCGTTGGATAAAACTTCACCCTGTACATCCCCTCCCCGACTCCCAATATCGGGCGCTCCGCAATCATTTCCGCCCCGATAGAGTAAAATAAGATACGTTCCTTCAGCGATTCCGAGCGCAGATTAGCCAGATTCCTGAAACGATGAAGAATTGCCTCGTTATGCCGGTTTATGGGATTGGGAAACGAAAAAATGATTACGAACATAATCATACAAACAAATAGTAGCCCCAGGGCAAATATCAATCGGCGACGCATTCGCGGCTCCGCCTGATGAAGAAATGAAACGATGATAAGCACACTCCCCACCCCGAGTCCGATGATGGCGCCACGTGCCCCCGTCAGCAGTAATGCGGGCAGAAACAAAATGCAGAGCACACCTGATATACCTCTGCGTATCCGCCCCGCTCTCCCCAGCAAATCCGGCAGCACCAAAAGTACCAGAGGCGCAAGATAACTCCCCAGATATTCCGGGTTCCCGATAGTGGAGAAGATAAAATTCCTTGCGACCATCTTCTTGAAAGCGAAAGGAAACCAGCGGAATAAAAAATTATATCCGACATACTGACATAGTCCATAAGCCGCAACGAGCGCGCCGGCTGCCACTATGGCGATGCGCAATTTTTCAAGACAAGCCCGACCGCTTATTATGGCAGGCATCGTAATGAATATCATCAGGAGCGGCAAGATGTGCAATGCCTCGCGCAGGCTGTATAACACTTCATCCGATAGTAGCGCCGAGAGTAAAATAGCCATACCATAACCGACAATTGAAAGGCGCAGGGGGTCTTTTCGGAGTTTTTGCAAATGGGAAAAAAGCAGAAGCCTGAATACACAGAGTGCCGCCGCCGTTGATGCAACAAAGCCCACCAGCAGGTTTTTTGCATCAATGGCGGGGCTGTAAGTTGAGACTTTCGGGATAAGGAATATCGGTGTGAAAAATAAAAGGATAAGGATGAGAGAGAGAATTGCCTTATCCAGTGCCCCCTTAACAGAATAAGCCTGAAGAGTTTTCATTTCTTGAAACGATATTTAATAAGAGTCCAGAGAGCGGAGAAGCCATCGCGCCAGGTGATTTTCTTGCCTTCTGCGAAGTCCCGCCCACTGTAAGATATAGGCACTTCAAATACCCTGTACTTGCGCTTCAGGATTTTTGCCGTTACCTCCGGCTCAACATTGAAGCGCCTCGATTCGATATTGAGATGCTCCACCACGTCCCGCCGGAAGACTTTGTAACAGGTCTCCATATCGGTGAGTGTGGAGTTGTAAAGGAGGTTGGTAACGAAGTTGAGGAGTTTATTACCCATTAAATGCCAGAAGAGAAATGCACGCCCCGCGCCCTTGAAACGTGAGCCATAGACCACATCAGCCTCGCCTTTCAATATCGGCTCTAAAAGGCGCGGATACTCCTCCGGGTGATACTCAAGGTCTGCGTCCTGAAAAATCACAATGTCGCCAGAGATATGCTTTAGCCCGGTGGAGAGTGCCGCACCCTTGCCCTTATTTCTGGTATGAAGAAAAATCTTGATGTTTTCACGTCCGGCATACTTCTTCAATATCTGGCGAGTCCCGTCAGTGGAGCCATCATCCACAATGATGAGCTCTTTATCTATCGGCACCGCAAGGACGCGTCCAATAATAGCCGCGATAGTGGCTTTCTCATTATAGACCGGCATAATAACAGACAGCAACATAGACAAACCCTTCCCGCACGCGGATCACAAGGGAAACAGCACATTTAAGATGAACATAACAAAGATGATTAACCGGCTGAGGACAGCGCCGTCAAGGCGTTTCAGAAAAAAGTTCTCCCCTAAGAAACCGAGAGTTTCACTTGGTATCAAACCTGATGGAAGAGATGCGTCTCTATCCGAAGCGCGATGCGAGGAAACTTATCAGCACCGCCCCGCTTAAAACTCCAAGCGCTGGTCCCCATAGCTTGCGATACGCCTGCAACATCGTTGTGTCGAAATATTCATTGGTTACGACAAAACAGACGTGCACGGGCGACATCATCATCCCCATATATCCGAATCCGTAAGCGAGCACAATATAAGCCATCACCTGCGAGGTCGGTGCACCCGCGCCCAGCAGCGCCATCACAATCGGGAAACTCGCACCCACAAATCCCAGCGCCAGACCCGTAATCATCCCGGAGATGAAGGGAATCACCATCACGACAAGAACTGGAGGGACGTTGAGCGACATCAAGTTCTGGCGCACAGAATCAACCGCCCGCCCTCCGCCGGGTAGCGGCGCCTCCAACGATGCCGAGAAAACCTTCACCCCAACTATCACAAGCAAAAGCAGATAATTCCGTTTGCTCTTGAATACTTGCGCCCATGCCGCCTTCCCTGCCTTTCCGACAAAATTCACCCACGCTATTGCTCCCACCAACCCAAGCACCATCGGCAGATACCGTGAGGGATAAATCCGCTTTGTGAGCATTCCGGCAAAAAGCGACAAAACCACTGCCAGAATGATGGGAAACATAGATGCAATAAAGCCCTTAAAGTTGCGCGCCGGCATTCTCTTCTTCGCCCCCATCTTTAAGGGCAAAAGTAAAAACAGCGTCCCGAAAAGTATGGAAAAGACTGTAAGCGGCATCTGTATAATGGCAAAACGCAGCAGTGTAAGCCTCGAAATCTCATAAGCCAAAAGTGCACCGGGATAAAGGGGCCACCAGTATTCCCAGCTGTGGCGGAACCAGTAATTGATAGCGGTTTTCCGAACTGGTTCAATTATGTTATCTTCATCTGCGGCATCCACCATCGGCGCAGATACCGCCGCACCCCCCGGCATAGGCAAAAGCCCAATCATCGCGGGCAGCATCGCCAGCGCCATCCGCCGCGAGGGCACGAGAGAGCGGACGCTTGTTATCATCTGCCGCATCACCCCCGTGCGTTCCATCAGCGTAGCGAGTGCCAGAATCTCAAATATCAATGTCAGGAGCAGAAAACACTCCATATTGAATATGCCTTCTGCCGCCAGTCCGAATGAATGTGCTATCCCTTGCTGAAACCACAGTGCCAGGGCGATTCCGCCGATTGCGAGCGCCAGACCAAGGTGCAATCCAAGACGGTTCAGCACCAGTATCAGTGCAAAAATAAATAGCACTTTCAGTAATGCAGGCACAGCGAATAACATCACATCTATCCTGTTTACCTTTACGAAAAATTATGGGGGATGCTACGGGCAGGCAGATTTACCCGTCAAGATGAAAGCAATTCATTCACGCATTACACCGACAGATCCCCACACTTCCGCACTGTTAAGAAAAATTTGGTCCATCCGCATAAACCCCACTTGACACATCGGGATTTCATTACTAATCACTTTATTGAATTATGGGTTTTTTCCTAAAGATTGCACTCCTTCAAATGACTTCCTGTGGGACTGACCAGGAAGCGAACAAGCGGAAAGGAGAAGAATTCTGTCGGCGAGCAGCCGGAATGGGGGCTGATATCGCTCTGTTTCCCGAAATGTGGAACATCGGCTACACTGCCTACGACCCCAGGGTATGGGAGCAGGACTACGCCCCTCTCGACATTGATGCGAATGAACGGAAGATGCGCAGGGAATGGCAAGCGCGGGCGATTACTCAAGATAATGACTTCGTCGTTCATTTCAAGGATCTGGCGAAGGAATTGAATATGGCTGTCGCTCTGACATACCTCGAGAAATGGCACGAAGCCCCACGCAATACAGTGTCTATTATTGACCGCTATGGAGAAATTGTCCTTACCTACGCCAAGGTTCACACTTTAGATTTCTCTCTGGAAGCCGCGTGTACGCCCGGCGACGACTTCTACGTCTGCTCTCTCGACACAGCAAGGGGAGAAGTGAAGATAGGTGCGATGATTTGTATTGATCGTGAGTTTCCAGAAAGCGCACGAATCCTTATGCTCAAAGGGGCTGAGATCGTTCTCACACCAAACTCGTGTAAATTGGAAGACAATCGCATCGGGCAGTTCAGGGCACGTGCATACGAAAATATGGTGGGTGTGGCAATGGCTAACTACGCAGCTCCCCAACTCAATGGGCATTCTGTTGCTTTCGATGCCGTTGCCTTCGATGAATGCGGGCATTCTCTCGACACCCGCATCGTTGAGGCGGGCGAGGAGGAGGGTATCTATATGGCGGTGTTCGATATGGAAAGGATAAGGGCATATCGGCAGGATGAAGTCTGGGGCAATGCGTACAGAAAGCCTCGCTGCTATGGTCTTCTGACGTCACATAATGTCAGGGAACCATTCATCCGAAAGGATGCCCGAAGATGAGGCATAACCAAACACTGAGGCACACCACATTGTATGTCAAAAAACCAGATGATAGAATGAGGATATTCATCCTCTTTATCGTGGCTATAGCCCTTATCCTCCGGGCGTTTTTGCTCACGGCGGTTCAGGAAAAAACCAATGTCCAGATTCTGGCGTATTCAGAGGTCATTACATCGGTATTGCTTACGACTTTTTTATTCGTGACGGCATTCGGGCTCGGTTCGTGGTTTTTTAGATTTTCAGGGTTGAAAACGCCGCGTTTTCGCCTGCGTGTATTTTTTGCAACGGCTCTCGGATTGGGAGCAATTTCCCTCATCGTTTTGGTAATGGGCGCGCCGGGTCTATTAAGGCGCACTATTCTTCTGGCGGTGCTTTCGATACTCTTCCTTTCAGGCATTCCTTTTTATGCAGAAGTTTTAAAGAAGTTTTCCGAGTGGTGGCAGGGAATTCCGGCTAAGTCGCTTGATGCGCCGACACTGTTTGCGGTGATTTTCATAACTCTCCTTACTCTCCTGTATTTAGTATGCGCCCTGCCGCTTCCCGTAAATTATGATGTTCTGGAATATCACCTCGGTTCACTTTTGCAATCGCTTCAGGGCGGGTCAATCAGTCCGCAGCCGCATGTCTTTTACAGCCACCTGCCATTCGGCATTGAGGCACTGTATGCTGCGGGGCTTGTGCTGGAGAAGAGCGGGCAATACCTCACGCCAAAACTCATAAACTTCGGATTGTGGCTACTGGCATCGTTCGGGATTTATCTCCTCGGGGAACAGGCGGGATTTAGGCGCGCGTGGCGTCTTCTCGGTGTAATACTTTTCGGGATGAACTGTCTTGTCTTCAGCGTTGGACTTGATGCCTTTGTTGAGCTCGGGCAGAGCGTGTATGTGCTTGGCGCACTTATTTGCTGGTTTCTGTGGTGGAGAAAACTGAGTGCTGATTGGAAATTGGAAATTGCACATTGTGAATTGCAAATTGTGGATTCCGAAAAGCGAAAAAGAGAGGGGAGCGAGCAGAATTATGCGCCTCCTAATTTGAAATTTAAAACTTCCAATTTACGATTGCCAATTATTTGTGGTAACGGTTGGTTGCGGCTGGCATTTGTATTCTGGGGACTTGCGCTTGGTGTAAAATATTCCATTTTGGGAATAGGGATACTACCGTTTTTTATCTTTCTATTACCGGTGGGGCTGATTTACCGGCGAGAGTGGGAAGAGAGTTCCGGGGGCGTGAAGGGCGGATTTTTAAGGGCGTGGATTTTGCACGCGGTGCTCGGTGTAGTCATCATCGCACTGACATTTTCTCCCTGGATGGTGCGTAGTTTTTACCATACGCATAATCCGGTTTTTCCATTTCTATCGGGCATATTTCACTCGCCCGATTGGACGCCGCAGCAGATGGCTTATTATGTTAGTGTGAATCGGGAGGTTGCGCCACTTTCCCTTGCGCATATCGCCAGCTATATAGAGAAATGGCGCGGGATGGGTGCGCTTTATGTCCTGCCGCTTTTACTGGTCCCGTTTTTGTTTGCGCGCAAAAAATGGGTGCTGGCGCTTTTCGGTTTCGTCGCGCTCTGTTACGGCTTCTGGAATCTCTTCATTCAAACGCCAGTCCGATTTATGGTGCCCATCATCCCGGTAGTAATCTTGCTTGTTATTTTAGTTTTAAGACGCCTGGCGGAAATAAACAGATTCGGAGTATTATTTCTGTTGCCCTATATTATTTTCTTTGCCGCGGCGTTTCAGATGCATTGCGTGGAGGTCTTCAATATCGGCTATGCAAAAGCTGCACTTTTTTGCTTTGAGCAATCAGATTTCTTAGAGGATCAGCTAGGGGCATATAAGGCGGCGGCGGATTTCATAAATAAAGAACTCCCGCCGGATACTCGTCTTTTGTTCTTATATGAGGCGCGGACGTTTTATGTAAATCGCCCCGTTACGACAAACACGGTATTTGACCGGAGCCTGCTTCTGGATATTGCAGCGAGCGAACCCGATGCGCAAGCGATGCGGAATCGCCTCATAGCACTCGGTTACACGCATATCCTTATGAACGAGGTAGAGCTAAATCGCCTGATTCATTTCTACGCACCCAAGGAGACACTGGGGCATCCCGGCATATCGCCCCTTTTTCAAGACCCGGATGCAAATCTCACCGCATTCGATGCCCTTTACGGACCGTATCATTTTGATGGGCGTTATCAGGCAAATCGCAAGAAGATACGCGAGTTTCTCTCCTCGCTCCAGAGAAACATAATATTTGAGCGAGCCGATGACCGTGGTCTCCGCTTTTATATCTCAAGCCTGAAATAAGGCAGGGCTTATTGACGACGCGGCTGCCGAGGAGTTCCCGCGCCACAAGGTTGATGTCAACCCCGGTAGTATGGCAGTAGTATCCTGACCGCTTAATAATGCCGAAGGCCGAAGGCGTGCCATCGGTGGGATGTGTCATTTATTTATCAATGGTTATTCAGGTTACGACCGAGGATGCCCGAATAAAATAGCACACGGATGATGTGGATGCAAGCATCC
>CAZGKP010000002.1:0-39769 GCA_964526215.1 uncultured Candidatus Sumerlaeota bacterium | reverse complement strand
TTATTTATGTGAAGTGTTTTCAACATAATCGAAAGTTATCGCTGTATTCCGGTTATAATCATAATTGTAATCGTAATCATAACATTTTCATCCTTTTTGGAGAGAAGAAAGCCTGGTGGGGGCAATGCCCCCGGAAGACTTTAGTCTGCTGAAGCCGTCTGCCTGCACACTTTTTTGCTTGAAATCGGGAAAGTGTTAGAACTATTAGACAAAAGATTTTATCTTTCCGTAAATAAACCCGCGGGAGAAAATTTTTTGAGGAGGTAGCGTTGAATGACAGACGTAAGGGAAAAGGTGAAACAGATTATTGTTGAACAGCTCGGGGTGAATCCAGAGGAACTGACCGATGATGCATCCTTTATAGAAGACCTTGGTGCAGACTCGCTGGACATCGTGGAGCTTGTTATGGAGTTCGAGGAGAAATTCGGCATTGATATACCGGATGAAGAGGCAGAGAAAATCTCCACTGTCGGCGAGGCAATAAAATTTATTGAGGAAAAGGTCCCTGCACAAGAGGGATAAAATCCTACTCTTTCAAGCCGCAGGCGCGCCCCTGGTGGGATGAGCAAGAGGGTCGCCCACCCGGGCGGGCATTTTACCCACTTTTTCGATTATGTCTTAATCCTTCGCCACGGGGATTCTGCAAATCCCGGAGTTCTCTATGTTCTCCGTGCGCTTTGTAGTGAAATTATGAAGGATTAGGACGGTTACACCCCACCGATGGTGCGCCTTCGGCATCAATTAGAGGTTCGTATGGAAAAAAAGCGCGTAGTTGTTACGGGTCTTGGAGTAATTACCCCAATCGGAAATGATACAAGGACATTTTGGGACGCCCTTGTCTCGGGGAAGAGTGGGGCGGGTCCCATTACATACTTCGATACCTCGAACAATAACTCCAGGATTGCCGCAGAGGTAAAGAGGTTCAAACCCGAGGAGCACCTCGACAGAAAGGTAGTAAGAAAGACCGAGCAATTCTGCCAGTTTGCGATAGTGGCGGCGCGGGAGGCGTTCTCTGATGCCGGTTTCTCTAAAGATAGTATCAATAGCGACCGGTTCGGTGTCATCATCGGCGTCGGGATTGGCGGGATAGGCTTAATCGAAAAACAGAATCAGATTCTTGTGAACAAGGGTCCCCGTCGCGTAACGCCATTCCTCATACCAAAGATAATCCCCAATATGGCGTCAGCGATGGTCGCCATAGACCTGGGGCTGAAGGGACCAAATTCCTGCGTTGTAACAGCCTGTGCATCGGGAACAAATGCCACCGGGGATGCGTTTAGGACCATCCAGCGCGGCGACGCCATCTATATGATTACGGGCGGTGCAGAGGCGGCTATCACACCGCTTGGACTCGCCGGTTTCGACAATATGCATGCCATCACTCGCCGTAACGATGCACCTGAAAAAGCCAGCAGACCCTTCGATAAAGAGCGGGACGGCTTCCTTCTGGCAGAAGGTGCAGGCATCCTCGTGCTGGAGGAACTCGAGCACGCAAAGAGCCGCGGAGCGAAAATCTATTGCGAAATCGTCGGTTATGGATTCAGCGGTGATGCCTATCACCTGACCGCACCTCCCCCGGAAGGCGAGGGCGCCGCAAGGGCTATGCGTGCCGCACTGAACGATGCCGGCATTCCTCCTTCTGCCGTTGACTATATCAATGCACATGGAACATCCACCCCGCTTAATGACAAAACCGAAACTCAGGCAATAAAGACTGTATTTGGCGAGCATGCATACAAATTAGCCATTAGCTCCAACAAATCGATGATAGGGCATATGCTCGGTGCAGCCGGCGCCGCAGAGGCAGTAGCAACCGCCCTGACCATTCACGAGGGCAAAATCCCCCCGACCATAAATTATGAAAACCCCGACCCCGATTGCGACCTCGATTACGTCCCCAACACAGCGCGCACAGCCCCGGTCAATATCGCCATCTCCAACTCACTGGGCTTTGGAGGGCATAATGCCGTAATCGTTATGCGACGATGGGAATAAGCGAGGCAAAAAAATGGGACTCACGCGTGTGTTCCCTTATGAAATCTTCATCTTCGTCTTCATCTTAGCTATTACGGGCGCGCCCCTGGCGGGATGCCCTTATTGAGGCGGTTAGAAACGCGTGTGGCGGAGGAAATAGCAAGATGCGGAGATGAAGATGGAGATGAAGAGTATAAGGTGAAGATATGCAGCACAACTTATGACGCCGAAGGCGCGCCATCGGTGGGTTTTATATAGATATGACGGATGACTATATAGACTCTCCCCGAAAAAAAGCACTGAAGGCATTCCTGAAATCCCTTAACCTTCAGAGTGCAGACCTAAAACGGGTGAACCTCGCCCTCACGCACAGTTCGTATGCATTCGAGAAGGGTCTACCCGGAGATAATGAGCGCCTCGAATTTCTGGGAGATGCTGTCCTTGGATTCCTGGTCTCCCGTTACCTTTATGATAAATACCCAGATGCAGATGAAGGCAGGCTTTCAAAGCGAAAGGCACGGATTGTGAGCCGTTCGATGCTTGGGCGACAGGCGACGCGGCTCGGAATCGGCAATCTATTGCTTTTAGGCAAAGGAGAAGAAATAAGCGGTGGCAGGCGGCGTTCCACCCTTCTGGGTTGCGCCCTCGAGTCCCTCATCGGGGCGTTTTATCTCTCTGCCCCCCTCGAGGATGTTTCCCACTTTGTCAAAGAGAAACTCATCAAACCCGCCGAGGAACTCCTTCAGTCCGACATATTCGCCGACTACAAATCGCGCCTGCAGGAATATGCACAGAAAAACTTCCAGTGTGTCCCCGAATACCGACTCATAAGCCAGAGCGGACCTGACCATAAGAAGAGTTTCTGCATCGAGGTTACCATTCAGGGAAAGCCCTTCGGGAAAGGTTATGGCTCCCGCAAGAAGGAAGCCGAGAACGATGCCGCCCGCATCGCCCTCGAATACCCCTACCACTAATATTCTGCCCACCGATGGTGCGCCTTCGGCGCTACCCGGAAAATTTATTACCACAGGGAAGAAAATATCTCTGTGCCCGCCGCATCTCGGCGGCGCAAGCTTTGTGAACTCCGCGGGAGCCAGAACCTCTCCCGCGGGTTAAAAACCATTTTCATAGATTTCCGGCAAAGTTGCCGTGGCAAATCATAATGCCCGTTCAGGATTCAAGCACCTGGCGAACCTTCCGCAAAAGGCTCTCCGGGCGGAAGGGCTTTGCTAAAAAGGCTGTCCCGGGCGCCAGTATGCCGTCGTGGACAATGGCATTTTCTGTGTAACCGGAGATGTAAAGGACTTTCGTATCCGGTCTCTGCGGCTTCAGGTGGCTCGCAAGGTCATATCCCCCCATCTCCGGCATAACAACATCTGTCAACAACAGGTCAATCTTCCCCTCGTAGTGTTCGTAGCAGGTGAGGGCTTCCTGACCATTTTGTGCCTCAAGGACGGTATATCCCTTGTCGCGAAGAGTGTGCACCGCCAGTTCACGCACAGTCTCTTCATCTTCGACCACGAGGATGGTCTCGGTTCCACCCGGTAGTTCATCCGGCTCCCTTGCTCGGACAATTTTCTCCTCCTCCTCCTCGATGCGCGGCAGATATACCTTGAATGTAGCCCCTTTATCCGGTTCGGAATAGACCCAGACATTCCCTTCTGACTGTTTGACGATACCATAAACGGTCGCCAGTCCCAGCCCTGTCCCCCTACCCGGTTCCTTGGTTGTAAAAAACGGCTCAAATACGTGCTGCATAATCTCCTTACTTATCCCGCAGCCCGTATCGCTTACGGCAAGCATCACATACGGACCCTGTTTAGCGCCCGGGTGAGTGCGAGCATATTCCTCGTCAAGGTCAACGTTAGCAGTCTCGATGGTAAGTTTGCCGCCCCTTGGCATAGCCTCTCTTGAATTAACGGCAAGGTTGAGAATCACCTGTTCAATCTGTGTGGGGTCTGCCTTCACCTGCCCAAGGTCAGGGGCAGGAACGGTTACAAGGTCTATATCTTCCCCGATTATCTGTTGGAGCATCTTGTCTACATTTTCAATAACCGTATTGATATTGAAGATGCGGGGTGCAAGTATCTTTTTTCGACCGAAGGCAAGGAGCTGGCTTGTGAGGTCGGAGGCACGTTCGGCGAGCGAAATCACCACTTCCAGGTCTGAGCGGATTGGGCTATCGGGGGGTACTTTTTCAAGGGCTCTATCGGCGAAGCCGAGAATACCCGTAAGGACATTATTAAAGTCGTGAGCGATGCCGCCAGCGAGTCGCCCCACCGCCTCCATCTTTGCCGCCTGCCGGAGCTGGTTCTCAAGACGGATTTGCTCGGTGATGTCGCGTGCGAAACCGATGATGAACCTTGCCCCCTTACCCTCGTAGAATGTCGTGCTGATAGCAAGGTTTACAATGTGTCCATTCTTGCAGCGGTAGCGAGTCTCGAATCTGTCGCCTCCTTTCGCCCGGACTGCCTTAATATGCCGTGTAGTTTCTTCAGGCGTTTCCTTTGCCTCGAGGTCACGGATGTTCATACCAAGCAGCTCATCACGCGAATAGCCAACCATTCTGCAAAACGCCGGATTAGCCTCCCGCAGCCCCCCGTCAACTCCCAGTAGAAAGAAGCCATCTATTGAAGTGTAAAGTATTTGTTCATTGCGCCATGCCTGTTCTCGGAGCGCTTCCTCGGCGGACTTTCTCTCGGTTATATCACGCGCAATCCCGCATATTCCAATAATTTTCCCCGTGGTATCTCGCATTGGGACCCTAACTGTGTGGAATGTATAGGGAATGCCACGAACCGGTTTGGTGCGCTCCTCACTAACGATTTCCCCCGCAAGGACTCGTCTGTCAATCTCTGCCAGGTGAGTGGCTTCCTCTTCTCCGAACAACTCCCTATCTGACTTACCGATTAGTTCCTCTTTACGCACCCCGAATAATGCCTCCATACCCGGATTGACCTGTGCATAGTGGAGAGATTGGTCTTTGAGGAAGATGGAATCCGGGATGGTCTCAAAGATGGCGCGGAAGCGTTGCTCGCTCTCACGAAGTGCCTCCTCGGCTTGCACACGCTCAGTTATGTCTCGGTCAGCACCCCGATACCCGATGAGATTACCCTCCGCATCGAGTAATGGAACCCCGGTCGTTTCGAGAATGACCGTATGCCCATCTTTATGGATATTGCGGTTCACAAAGGAGATGAACGGTTGCTTCAGTGAAAATGTTTCAAGGGCACGGGCTTTAAGTTCCTCCCGCTCATCGGGATGGAGGAAATCATAGAAGTGTTTCCCAAGCATCTCCCGGGGTGTATAGCCGAGGATTTTCTCCACAACCGGACTGGAATACACATAGCGCCCTTGAGTGTCCGTCTCCCATATCCAGTCTCCGGTGGCTTGGGTGACCTGACTGAATCGCTCCTCACTTTCACGCAATTTTCGAGCGAGTAAGGATGCCTGAAGCGCCGCACCTGCTTGCTGCGCCATTGCGTAAAATAGCTCGAGGTGCCGCTCATTATAGGCGTTGAGGGTATAACTTTGAACCGACATCACGCCTACAACCTGGTCGCCCACCACCATTGGGACGAACATCAGCGAGGCAGATGGTCGGGTTGCATCTCCGAAGGGGACAAGTCCGGATGCCGCCGCTTCCTTCATCGGCTCTTTGCGATTGATTAAGAGCGGTTTGCGCTCCCTGATAACCTTTCCCAGACGCGTTTCCTCGTGAATGGGCGCATGTATAAGAGATGTCCTCTGTAGTTTATCTCCTATGGTATCATAATCGCGAATGCCCAGCGCCTCGTCCTCCTGGGGATTGTATGACTTGACAAAGAACGCATCACACGGAAAGAGACGCTGAACCTCTTCTAAGAGACGGTCAGACAGCGCCTCGGGCGTAAGGCTGGTTGCAACCGCGCGAGCTACGGCGTTCTGTGCGGCAAGCATCTCATTACGCAAACGCAGCTTCTCCTCGGCACTTTTGCGCTCTTTCGCCTCGGACATTGCCTGGCGCCACAGCGCCTTATACTGGTCAGCGTGGCGTATAAAGTAGTGCAACAGCAGCGACAAAACCGCCGATAGGGCAAGCAGCAATGCCAGCAGCGGCAAGTTTTTTACGGCACGTACCGATTCAACTGATTCTGTCTCCGGTCTTACTCCAAGCCGCCAGGTCCTTCCCCGGAAATGAACGTTTTGCCAGACCCGATGCGCTTCCCCGGTTGGTGCAATACCACCCGGTTCAAACTTGTAAATGCGCCTATCATCTTCGTAAACCTCAAGCCAGAACCCCGTTATCTTCGACAGCCTCGAAAATTCCGAGATGAGGGGTTTTACCCTGAATACACCGTTGAGATAGCCCTGCAGGCGTCCCTCGTAGATAAGGGGCCAGTACGTTGCGAAACCCTGTCCACCCTGATAGAGTTCTATACAGGGCGTTATCGAATAGCGGTGTGTTCTTTCGGCGCGGCGGAAAGCCTCCTGAACTCCCAGCTCGGGGTGTTTATGCAAATTCTTATTAAGCGCTGCGCGATTAGGCTCCACAGGATATACCCAGCGTATAACACCCTCTGGGTCAATCCAGTTAATTGCCAGGAAACCGGGATAGGCACCGTACCAGATTTTGGCAAAGCCTACAAAGCGCTGTTGTGTGAAATCAGGGCTTTCCGGCCACCTTTTGGCAAGGCTCTCCAGAACAGCGAGGCGGTCTTCCATAAATGTCTCAAAGCCGTGAGCTATCCCATTTGTGACATCCCTTGTATGCGCATCGAGAATCCGTCTGTCATAATTGATGCGGTCTCTCCACACCGAGATACTTACCCACGAAAGAAGTGCAAACACCAGAAGGGGAAGGAGTTTTTTCCATAACATCTTTATCATTTTTGTCGCCTCACTTTTGCTAACTTGAAAAATTTATTAAACCATCTTACACATATAGACATCAAGGCATATTTCCATAATTTCTTCGCAAAATCTTTTTATACACAGCGTAATCTCCATATCAGTTTTTTCTTGTGCAGCGGGGGAAACAGCAAGATACATAGATGGAGATGAAGATGAAGAGTGAAGGGAAGATGCACACAACGTATGACGAGTTATTTAGATTGACCTCATACCGGGAGCAGGGTATTTGAAATGTATCAAAAAAATGAATACGTGCTCTGGGTGATATGTTAAAGATTCTACGTAAACTCTTGCTTTCCCGTCTTTATATTTCTCTCGCATTGATTTTTTTAATCCCTCTTTTCGGTTCTGCAACGACCACTACACTGCAGTGTAAGGTACTCGTTGCAGGAGGCGGTGCGGGCGGTATCTGCGCCGCCATCCAGTCCGCCAGGCTCGGTGCACAAACTATCCTCGTCGAGGAGACACCCTGGTTCGGCGGTATGCTCACCGCAGCGGGCGTCAGCGCCACTGACGGTAATCACAACCTCCCCACCGGGCTATGGGGTGAGTTCCGCCAGTACCTATACGACTACTATGGCGGTCCCGGCGCCGTCAACACCGGCTGGGTCAGCTATACACTGTTTGAGCCGCACGTCGGCAATGCGATATTTCACCAGATGGCTGATGCCGAGCCATTCCTCTCATACCATCACGGCTACTGGTCCACCCGCGCCCTTAAAGACGGAGACCGCATAACGGGCGGCGTCTTCATAAATGGAAGCGGAGATTACTTGCTCATTCGCACAGACGTAACAATTGCGGCGGACGAGTGCGGCGATTTCCTCGCCCTCTCCGGCGCACCATACCGCATCGGGATGGAGGCGCAATCCGAGACGGGCGAACCCGGGGTATCTCCCGTCGCCACCGACATCATTCAGGACATAACTTATGCGGCGACACTAAAAGATTACGGCATAGGCACCGACCACACAATCCCCCAGCCACCAAACTATGACCCCCCGCAATATGACTGCACCTGCCAGGAGGTCTGCGAGGGCAGCGCAAGGTATACCTGCGATAGGATGTTTAATTACGGACGCCTCCCGAATAATAAATTTATGATAAACTGGCCCATACATGGCAATGATTATTTCGCGAACGTCCTGGAGATGAGCCACAAAGAAAGGCTTTTAGCACTTCAGGCGGCGAAGAACTTCACACTTGGCTGGGTCTACTTTATGCAGACCAAGGGCGGCTACCGACACTATGGACTCTGCGATGATGAATTTCCCACATCCGATAGCCTCCCATTCATCCCATACCACCGAGAGAGCCGCCGACTTGTGGGGCTGGTGCGTTTCCGCCTCCAGGATATACTCGACCCCTACAATACGCCCAGTGGCGACCTTTACAAAACCGGCATCGCAGTTGGGGACTATCCCATAGACCACCATCACGGAAAGGCACCCATCCCGGTGCAGGAAGCGTTCCCGAAAATTCCATCATTTGCGGTGCCTTACGGCGCATTGCTGCCTGAAGAACTAAACGGTTTATTGCTGGCGGAAAAGAGTCTGTCCGTTACGCACGCCGTAAATGGGTGCACGCGTCTGCAACCCTGCGTGATGTCAATCGGACAGGCAGCGGGTGCAGCGGCGGCAATTGCGGCGCTGACGGGGATTGAACCTCGCGACATCTCTCTGCGCCAGCTCCAGCAAACCCTCCTCGATGCCGGATGCTGGTGTCTACCTTTCGTGGATGTTGCGCCGTATTGGTGGTCGTTTCCTGTGGTGCAGCGGGTGGGTCTCACCGGCGCATTAAAAGGCACAGGCACTCCCTCCGGCTGGGCGAACAAGACCTATTTTTACCCTGAAGACCACGTTGAACGCCGCACCGCCGGAGAGGCGCTTGCCGTCTGTCTCGCATCCGAAGACCCCCCACTTACGAGCGTTGACCTGACCAGCGAGGACGCAATCCCGCGCGCAGACGCCGTCCGGGCTGTCTATGAAGTCATTAACACCCCCCCGCCCTCCAGCACAACCCCTTACTTCAATGACGTCGCATCCACACATCCCGCATTCTCGGGAGTTCAATATGGAAGAGAGGCAGGATGGTTCACCTCGTGGGTAGAACCGCCCGTATTTCAGCCCGACGCCGCAATTAAGCGCGAGGAATTCGCCGCACTCCTCGACCGTGCACTCGACCCATTCAATACCCTTCCCGTAGAGATAAAACCCCAGCCCAGACCCGGCATATATGTGAATGTCCTCACCCCGCTTTGGAAGATTCACACCGACCCAGGTGTCCCCGACCTCACCGCCGTAGCACCCGATTGGTTTCCACCCGATAGTGATAACAACCGCTTTATGGCTTACAATCCCAGAACAAAACACCTCCTCATAACAGACAACGCAAACAACACCATACACATCGTTGACGCCGACACCGGTGCCGACCTCAGCACACTTGATGATTCAATACTCACAGGCGGCATCCTGCCGCTTGCATCGGTCGTGGTAGATGCAGATGGTGTGATTTATGCCGCACCTTACAATGCTAATCCATTCAAGGTTTACAGGTGGGCGGATGAGGGAAGCTCGCCAACTGTCGCTTTCTCACAAACACTGGGATATAATTGCGGACGTGCAATGGACATAACCAGCACACACACCAATACCCGCCTCTACATATCCGCCTCAGGGGATACGGGGCGTTTCGTAATCCTATCCACACCGGACGGACTCAAATTCTCGATAGAGGAATGGGTAACGGGTGGAGAGACCGGCATTCAATACGGCATTTATGGTCTTGCCGTGCTTTCGGAAAATGAGGTTCTTGCAAAGGGACGAGGAGCGGGATTATTGCACTACACAAAAAATGGGGCGACCTGGCGCTATGATGACGCGTATAATCCTTCCGGCATTGACAGCGGAATAATAAGTGCACTCCGCTACTTCCCGAAGCGAAATTTATTTTTAGCCCTCGCCGATGACCCGTTTACGGGCAGCGATATAAATGAACAACCCGTCTCGGCGACCGGCGGCATAGTTTACAAAATGGAGGCAACCGATAAATTAACGCCTTACGCCCTTGCGCCTTTAGAGGAATCATACATATCTGGGAATGCCGCAGGTGCTATTGCTTACGACGCAAAAGGCGCACGGTTCTTTGTAGAATTTTCAAAAAACGGCTATGCCGCTTACAAACTCCCCGGAACTCAACCCGCACAATCTACCGGTTGGTTCCTCTACGGCAAGTGATAAGCAGATATTACAAAGCCGAGCATTTATTCTTCCAGAATATCACA
The DNA here is from genome assembly GCA_964526215.1 of uncultured Candidatus Sumerlaeota bacterium. Lineage (GTDB taxonomy): Bacteria > Sumerlaeota > Sumerlaeia > MWCT01 > MWCT01 > CAZGKP01. The sequence continues at coordinate 29,616 of CAZGKP010000002.1, read as the reverse complement.
GAATTTTCTTATCAGAATGGAAATCATTCCATCTGAGCGTCGCTCACGCGCCAGATGTCCCCGGCGCTCACAGTACCATTGGTGGGGTCATAACGAATATAATTAAAACCGCTTTCCGGGTTTTCCCAGATGTCGTCCGAGTAACCGGGATAATACTCAATTTTACTATGGTTGGGTCTAAGGTCAGGACCGTCGCTGGTCAGGGCATAGCGACTTTCCAGGTCGATGGGTCTTGCCCCGTAGGCATAGTTTCCCCGTGACCGCCAGCGCCCCGCGTTCTTATCCACCGTCCGGAAAACATCACGGGGTACGGAGGAGATATAGGACACGGGTGTGGTAAGAGGCATAAGGCGCCGGAACAGAGGAACCAGTGTGCTGGAGGGATAGCGGTTGTGGTCGGAATGGTAAGCCTCAAGAGCCCCGGCGATTGTGCGCAGGTCTGTTTTTGCCCGGCTGACTTTGCTGCGGGTTTGCGCCTCCAGGAAATTGGGGAGGCCAATGCCCGCCAGGATGGCGATGATTGCCACAACCACGAGCAGTTCAATCAAGGTGAATCCACGACGGTGCTGTTCGGGATTTGTCTTCTGTATTTTCATAATTATGCCCCTCTACCTGTTGGTACGCAATCTATTAAGCCGAGTTAATAAAACCATGAAAATAAGTGTTACCTGCCCCCCCGGGGTGGTCGGCCTCTTTCTCCTCTCCTCTGACCTCTCTGCTCAAGGCGTTGTTCGAGTTTTTCCCTGAGTTTTTCACGTTCATTTTCGGGAAGAACCTGTGCGTCTCTCAGGACACGCCTTCGCATCCGCTCCTCCCGCCCGCGTCTCCTTTGACCCCGTAAGCTCCGCATTTTCCCCCTCTGTTCATCGGTCAGGACTTCAGAAAACGCCTCCATTCTTTCACGCCCGACCTCCCGTCCGGACTTTCCTTCAAAACGCTTGTTTATCTCATCCACCTTTGTGCGTTGTTCCGGCGTGAGGTCCAGCTGTTTGTCCATTTCCTCACGACGCTTCGCACGCTCCTCGGGAGTGGGTGGACGGCGCATTGGGCGCGGTTGAGAAGCGGCGGAATCGGGGCGACCGGGGCGTCGTGCATCCGGTCCCCTTCTCGTTTCAGGAGATGGTGAAGGGCGAGAGCCCTTATATTGCGCATATACGAAAACTAAGGCGCCAATTAGGAATAGAATTACTATTATAAGTTTCAGAGGACTGGACTTCTTGGTGTCGGACATAGGGAAACCTCCCTCAGGACTATAAAAGACCACCCATTATTCGAGCAATCTCCGTGCCACCTGGGCGACCCAGGATTGTGTCTGATATGTGTTATTCAAAGGCGATTGATATGAAACAATTTAAGCCAAAATCTGAATGCCGGATAGGAAAACCGTATGGACAAGAATAAGCCCCCGGGTCGCTTTTTTTCCACCATATAGAGCAATGAAGCGAACCATATTGAACTATCCACCCGCCTGAGGCGGACACAACAGTCATGGCGTTCACTATTTTCGTAGTGCGCGTTGTGTCGTAGTGGTTTAAAACCGGCAAAACGGCTTATTTTCGTAGCAGGCATTATGAGGTTTTCGCCTCTCCCGAAGCCATAAAAATGTGTTGTCTTTAGAGCCAACCAAGCTGCTACTAATGACCAATGACGTCCGATTGCAAGGCAATCGGCGATGACTCGTCTCTGGATTGGGTTTTACTTAAATATCTCGCCGGTTTCTTTGCACCAGAATACGAGGTCAAGGTGGGACATCGGGATGTGAATTTTCTTTGCAAATTGCCGCATTTTTTCTTCTATCCGGTAGTATTTTTGTTTGCTTAAAGATTTAGGTATTTGTTTTACTACATCAAGATGCAGTAGATTCTTTAGTATATGTCTATCAAGAATTGCGATATTTTCTCCAAATCCGATATTTCTCAAAAAGTGGCTCGCCTCTTTGTATCCGAAACCCTTTATATTGGCGACGAACCATTCCCTCATTTGAAACACATCGTTAAACTGTTCAAGTTTGTTTCCAATTTTCCCACACAGATTTCTTGCAGCGATGATGTATTTCGCTTTATTATTGTGAAACCGCACGCCGTTTAATTCCCGCACAATCAGGTCCGCGCTTCCCCGTAACAGCAAATTTTTTGTAAGGAGTCTGGTCACGGCATCCCAGCAGAGTTTTGCCTTTGACTGGGGCGTTAAGAGGCAAAAGACCAGTTCCGCGAAAATCTCGGCGTCATTTCCCTGTATCCAGAGGCGCTCAAATTCCGCCAATCTCTTGCGAATTGCCTCCCGCCGGACGGAGTAAATTTGTCTAATATCCTCGACAGCAGTATCACTCGTCTTTTCAGCAAATGGTCTACCGGGCATTCCCGTTGTCATTCCTCGCCTACAAGATCGGTGGTTAACAGGGCAATCGCTGCGGCGTAAATCTTTGTATTGCGCACCTGATGCGCAATCTTGATATGCTCATCCGTCATATGGGCGAGTTCGGCTTCCTCCGCCGGGTCAACCGGACCGAAACTCACACAGTTCGGATATGCCTTTGCAAAGGTCGTCCCACCAATTGCCTTCAACTCAGGCTCCCGACCCGTTACTATATGATACGCCTCCTGCAATGATGAGATGAAAAAGGCATTTTCCTCCGGGTCAACGAACAGGGGGTCTCGCCCCCATTCTTCTGCCTGCTCGATAAACATCTCCACTCCCGTTTTCCGACTCTCTGTCTTCACCAAAGCCACCGCCTTTTTAGCTATCTCCTCGCACGTAACACCAAGAGTGGGGCGGATGTTGATTGCCGACTTGCCCTCCTTCTGATTGATGCGGCAGATGCCCAGATTGACGGTGGTCTTGCCAACAAACGGGTGTTCTCCCGTAATGTTTAATCCCTCGCCATAAAACTTGGAAGATGCGCGATATAGAAAATCGCAATATGCCCGACACTCCGGAGAGACCGACCGATGTCCACAGAGAAACGAAAGGGCGTCAAGTATGGCGTTATGTCCCTGTTCGGGCAAACTACCGTGTGCACTCTTGCCATAAAAAATCACCTTGAGATTTTTCATCCCCGTTTGTTCATCCTCATATAATTCAGGTTCGGAAAAGCGCACGTCAGTTTTTTCCGACGCAAACTTTTCCAATTCTCTTCTTAACTCCTCGATGGATGATTCGGGGGCCTCGTCTATCTCAAAGATTACGTCGGCAGCATCCGGGACGACATTTGCCCGCTCCCCTCCCGAGAGTGAGACGAGGCGGAGGTTACCTTCGGAATTCGCCTTATCCCACGAGGCATTTATCTTCAGGTTCATAATGCCCTTCTCGCCATTTATGACGGGGAATTCCGCATCGGGTGTGAAGCTGAAGAGGGGTGCGCCTTCTTTCTTTATAAAATACTGCACATCAGACCAGTTGCCGACCTCCTCGCCGCGCCCCATAACGATGTAAATTGGGCGGATGAATCTCGCGCCCATCTTCTTCAGAGCATAGATGGCGTAAAGGCAGGCGATAAGCGGACCCTTATCATCCTGTGCGCCGCGTCCCCATATTGTATCCCCCGCCACCGTGCCGGAGAACGGCGGATATTTCCAATTCCCACTGACGGGCACAACGTCTATGTGGAGTGGGATGCCGAGTCCCTTTTCATTCGGTTCGCCAGGTTGTTCAATGATGCTAACGATTCCATCGAGGTCGCGATATACAAGCCCCAGCCGCTCCGCGAGTGTCTTCAAATAATCCAGGCAGCGTACAATCTCGCGGTTGAATTTTTCCCGCGCCTCATCGGTTTTTCCACCGGAGACCGTCTCGAACGTGAGGATTTTAGCGCTCACGCCGATGAGTTCATCCTTCATCTCATCAATTGTGCGAAACAAATTTCTGCGAAAATCTTCAGGTAAACCGGGCATTTGAGTAACCTCCCCCAAAATTACCGCACCATAGCGGTTTTTCATAGGTAAAAAGCAACATCTTCATCGCTCTCAAAATAAGTCCCCGCAAGCCTTTTTCTCTCGCTATGTATACCTCTTGAATCAAGAGGGGAGGGAATAAAGGGGTCCTTCAACCAGATCAGGGTCATTCACGACCTGGAAAATGAGTTCAGAGAAGCTTTCAAATATATGATTAGAAAAGAGGTATATTTCTTCAAGTTTTATTTACACTATTTATGGTGCCTGACCCCCAATCGCTCCCGTAGCGGAAAGTTCTTCAGGGATAAGAGTCCTTACACCGGTTGAAGTTGGTTTTGTAAAGCACAAGGGTATAGTGTGATTGGGAAACTGGAATTGGAGTTCTGGGGCGAAAACGCCGAATTTCTCTAAAGATGCCTAGTTTCACCGCTATAACTCTCCCCACTGTGGGAGAACTCTCCCAAGTGATAACGTAATCTGCATAGTTGTCTTTCAGGCATCTCAGAATTAAATTACTATCCGAGATCCCGTTCTTCAAATAGGGCCATAGTGAGACATCTACCAGTCCGCCCAGATCAATAATGTATCGCTCCGAATAAAACGAGATGGCTCCCATAGGCTCAACAGCGACACGCGCTCTCTGCGTAGTGTTATTTCTCAGCCAGTCGCCTACCTCTCGTTGCACAGCCGCCGCATTCTCCCATTTTTGCGAGACACGGATAGTAAGTGTGAAAACAAACACGTAAACCATCAATAATCCAACTACCAACGGTGTCACGCGAGAAGGATTTTGTAGAAATGACTCGATTCGCTTGCCCTGGGCAAGCCATAAGCCCCAGACCACCAGCACAATGTTTGCAGGTGTAAGCAAATTGAAATAGCGGTATTCAGCTAAGGGAAATTTCAGAGCATACAGGAAGAATCCTATAAACAGGAAGGAATATATCGCAATTAATTCACACGGAATCCTTTTATGTCTGAAAAGGGTACCCACAGCTGACACTATAGCAGCTGCCCCCAGAAGGGAATGAAAACGCTGTGAGGAAAGACTTATGAAATGTGTAAATACATATCGGCTGAAGAGAATTATCTTCGATAGGACTCCCAAAGCCACCCAGTTCTTATATTCCATCCCCGGATAAAAGTAAGGAAAAACTGTGAAGAGCTTTCCCATTCGAGTCGGCGGGGTGAAAAGCCCGAACTTAATATAAAAGTAGAGAAAATAGGGGAAAGTAAGGAGAATACAAATACCGCTGGCGTAAAGTAATTGTAAGGCAGCTCTCTTTTTATCCACCGCAGTGAAAAAAATGTAGATGAATCCAACCAAGCAGGCAACTCCCGCCTCTGGCCGGTTATAGATAACGAAAGTAGCGAGAATGCCAAGTAGGATAGGATGCCTCTCCCCTCTCTTGAAAGCCGTAATAAAAAATAAAAGTAACGCAAAGGTGTTAAGGTTAGTATCCATTCCACTGAGGAATATTCGGTGTGCGGCGGGGAATAGTAGATAGGCAGCCGCGGCTGTAAGTCCCGCCATCTCGTTGCGCGCCAATCTACGAGACAACTTTTCCACCAGATAGGCATTTAGTAAAAGAAAGAGCCCGCTATAAATAAGCGCCATTTTAGGATAGGATATTAATGGATCCGGAGTGCCGTAAGCGAGAAGCAATGTCCAGACTATGTTACTGACGCCAAAGCCGGAGTACTCTTCATTAAACACAAATCCCTTACCATCACGGATGTTCCTGGCGTAGCGGCAGAAAATATAGGCATCATCATAAAAAGGACCCTTTACCAGAAGTAACAAAAGAACGATAAAAACCAATCCGGTGAGATAAAGAATAAGCGGCATCCTTGCCGGCCGAATTATGGAAGAGTTCTTTTGATGGTATGTTCCAAGATTATGCATCTGGGTTAGAAACAATACGGTTCTTTATCATCCTAACGTTTATTTTGGGGATATTTCTTTACGGCAAAATATCCCCGGAATATTAATTCGAGATGCTGTTCTTGTCCAATTTGTTTACCGTTAAAAGGGACTCCGATATATTGCTTGCCACTATCTTCAGATATACAAACGGTTACAATGCATTTGATTAGCAAAGCATTACCAGCCTCAAGGAGAGTGCGAGATTCAGGGTATACGGTCTGCCAGTAAGTAGTGTCAAGATTAGAAACAGAAGCCCCAGGGAGGTGAGGTGCTCCCCGTAAGCTGGACAGAAATGAGGCAAATTGGGGACTTAAAAATGCCGGTTGCAAAATTTGTAAATTTTTGTGGATTTATTTAGGGAAATGGTGCTCTTCTAACTTAAATCTTGTGGAGGAATCGAAATGTCCGAAACTATGAAAGTAAACTGTCCAATCTGCAAGAGCGTCCTTGTCGTCGAGAAAAAAACGGGGAAAGTTGTAGAGACCCGTAAGCCCATCCTCGAAGAGTCGACAGGAGACCGCTTTGAGGATGCGTTCCTCAAGGTCAAAAAGTCGAGCGCTATCGCCGAGGAGAAATTCCGCGCTGCGCGTGAAAAGGAAAAACATAAACGCGAAAAACTCGATGCACTATTTTCTGAGAGACTAAAAGAGGTGAAGGAAAAAGGCGAGACCGGTCCACCCCAACGCCCCTTCGACCTTGATTGATGTTAGTCAGTTCAGTCAGTTAGTCGGTTTGTCAGTTGAGCCTGTTGAAAGTTTCAACCCGAGGCGAATTGGCGCAGACAAAATCTTGGGTTTTTTTGCGAAGATTTCCCCCACGCAGAGACACAGAGAACGCAGAGTTAATATAAAACATTTCTCTTTCTCTGCGACCTCTGCGCCTCTGCGTGGGATTTCTCTTTGGTTGCGGCGTTAGTCGCGCTATGTACATCGGCATTCATCGGTGGTTGATTTTTATTAGATTGGTTTTGTAATATTTGCCCCGGATGGGACAGGGCTAATTGCAAGGGGGAAAAGAAATGGGGATAAATATTTCGGGAAAGACCAGGGTTGTGGGTCTTATCGGTTGGCCTGTTTCGCACACGTTGTCGCCGCTGATGCACAATGCGGCATTTGAGGCGGCGGGACTTGATTTTGTCTATGTGCCATTCCCGGTGGAACCGGAACATATCGCAGATGCCATACACGGCATCCGTGCACTGGGGCTTGCCGGGGTCAATGTGACCATCCCGCACAAGGAGGCGGTCATTCCATACATTGATGACCTCTCGGATGAGGCGGGGAAGATAGTCGCCGTCAATACGATTGTGAATAAAGGTGGGCGTCTCTTCGGGTATAATACGGACGTATATGGATTTTTGCGTGCACTTGGCGAGGCGGGCGTAGAGGTGAAGGGTGCGCGGATAGCAATTGTCGGTGCGGGCGGCGTGGCTCGCGCAATGGCAATCGGCAGTGCCCTCGAAGGCGCAGAATCAATTACGCTGACCGATATTGTTCTGAAGAAAGCCTGGACTCTGGCGGCTGATGTGGAACGCGCCGCACCGGGGGTGAAGGTCAAATGTGCCGCGCCTGATTCTGACAAATTCCTCTTCGCACTTATGGATGCGCAGATTGTGGCAAATGCAACGCCGCTGGGTATGAAACCGGATGACCCACTCCCGACAAAGACTGATGCCATCCCCGGCTCGGCGGTTGTCTTTGATGCCGTTTACAATCTTACCCGGACCCCATTTCAGAGAGCGGCGAAGGCACGTGGTTGCACCGTCATCGGCGGGATAGACCTCTTACTATATCAAGGCGTGCGGGCATTCGAGCTCTGGACAGGCACGGCACCCGACCTTGCGGTTATGAAAAAGGTCTTGCAGGAGAAACTCACACAATCCACATAATGCAAGATCAAGCCCAATCCGCCAATTACGCCAATGAGCGCGAATAGTAATTAGCGAATATTAGCGACATTCGCGGATAAGTAAAATTTTCCGAGCGGGCGTTATGAGTCGGTGTATCTTTTTACAGGGTTTTTTAATGCGTCGGTTATGGGTTGTGTTTGTATTTATGTGGATGATGCTTTCAGGGTTGGGATGTAAGCACGTTCCACATCAGCGAGTGATTTGCGGCGGCTGGATGTTTGATTCTCTTGCCGAAATATCCGGTGGAAAATCGCATCGGGTTGCACAGGTTCTGGGTATCAAGAGTGGTGCAAATGTGGTTGTTGCAGACCTCGATGGCCCGGCAATCATCCGGCATATATGGATAACTGCCCGGAGTGCCATCCCGCAGGTTCATGGTCTGCTTGTTTTGCGCATCTGGTGGGACGGGGAGGATTCTCCGAGCGTGGAGGTGCCTCTGGGTGATTTTTTCGGCGTGGGCTTCGGGAAGGAGCGCGAGTTCAAATCGCTTATGCTGGAGATGTTTCCCGCTGGCGGGGAAAATCATGCCGCTCTGAATTGTTACTGGCAGATGCCGTTTTTCAAAAAGGCGCGTTTTGCCGTCGAGAATCGCAGCCAGCGCAATGTCAGTCTCTTCTTTATACAGATAGATTACGAGAGTGTGCCGGTGCTTCGGGAAAACACCGCTCTCTTTCACGCACAATGGCGGCGTGAAAATCCCGTTACACTCCACGTCCCATATACGATTCTCGAGGCGGAGGGCGAGGGTCATTATGTCGGGACAATTATGAATTATCACCTGCTCGGACAGGGAGCGTGGGTAGAGGGAGGCAATGATTTTTACATTGATGGCGAGAAGAAGCCGTCGCTTCCTGGCATAGGTGCAGAGGATTATTTCGGTTTCTCGTGGGGATTCCGCAAAGAAGAGAATGCACTTTTTCACGGAACGTCATACGGTCCGGAGGATGGGCGTATGACTGCATACCGCTTCCATATTCTTGACCCTGTTCGCTTCAGGAAATCCATTCGCGTTACGATGCGGTGCCACGGGTGGGATGTGCAGGACCGTCAGGATGATTATTCAAGTGTGGCGATATGGTATCAGCGCGAACCACACGCACCTTTCCCCGAACTACCACCAGTGGACTATGATTATTTAGGCGTTGCGAGGGAATTCCGTATCCCGGCGCAAGAGGCGATGCTTGAAAAGATGCCGCCGCCACCGCGTGGTAGCAATCTCGCCCCTGCCGTCAGGAAATGGCACGAGTCGGGACATAATGAACCCGACCAGACCGGCAGAATGGCATTTGACGGAAACCTTCAGTCTAAATGGTGCGAGGTGAAAAATCCTGACGCCCACTGGCTTGCGCTCGATTTAGGAAAAGAACATACACTTACGGGCTTCATCCTCAAGAATGCGAGTTTCACGGGAGAGTCGGCGGGATTTGACACTGCCGCATTCGCCATAGACGTGGCGTCAGGGCTGGATGGTCCCTGGAGAACCGTTGCAGAGGTTGATAATAAAGGGGCGTCAATCACCGCCTTCGATGTTGTCAAATTGGGAAACTCCATCACTGCAAGGTGTGTCCGCCTGCGCATCAAGAAATCCTGTTCATTAGACGCCGTTGCCCGTGTGCCCGAATTCGAGGTCTGGGGAAATTAGAGCAAGCCGTAAGGATAAAAATGTTGAATCCGCTCCGCCTCGGGCGGACAAAACGGCAAACGGACAACAGACAACTGTTCCACCACTTTTTTTTCTGCGAGGATGATTAGTGTCTCTATTTTTTTTACGTTCCGCCAGGAGCACCGAAAATGCCCGCAAAATCCCCCGCGCAGTCTCTTTAAATTTCTTACGCTTCGTGCAGATTGTGGGTTTTTGCCTGATTGTGGCGGCGATTCTCACTGACCGCAGACTCTATTCGTATTTCGTCTATCTCCCCGATGCCCTCTCTGCCTATCAACAACGCCTTCTGGACGTTTTATCATCTTTTTTTCTGGTTGGAGGTTTTGTGCTACTTGTCAGCCATTTCCTCATTATGCGGCGCGCTGCAAAATATTCATACACCGATAAAATTGTTATCCGCTGCCGCAATTGCATTTTAGTCCTTTTTACGCTGATTCTAACTCTGCTTTTTACGCTGGTTATACTTGAGATATTGTTCAGTTTACTCGGCTTCACACCGGTTTTTCAAACAAAATTCCACAAGATACATCAGCTCTCAAAAAACCCGGACATTGTTTATGAGCTCAAGCCCGATTCGCGTGTCGTAATCAGGGAGAATCGCCGCCCCACCCTTTACAAAATCAACTCGCAGGGTTTTCGTTACCACAAATTCAAGCCGGAGAAGAAAAGAGGTCTTTTCCGCATACTTGCCATTGGCGATTCGGTAGTTTTCGGTTTCTGTATCCCCGCCAGAGAACGTTTTACAGATCGGCTGGAAGCCCTTCTGAACAAAAACCGCCCGCCTTCATCGGACGTGGTTTATGAAGTAATTAATGCCGGTGTGGGTGGATGGAACACTTACAACGAATGCGCATTTTTAGAGGCACGGGGGCTTCAATTGAAGCCCGACCTCATCCTCCTGGGCTTTTGCTACAACGACGTTAATGAACCCTCTCTCGACTTCGAGACGCACACCTTTGAAAAACTCGGCAATCTCCCGAGTGGAATATTTCCGAATCCCCAGACCGCGTATGCCCATAATCGCTGGAAGATTCGCCCCGACTCCCTTAAACTTAAATCTGTCTTTCTGACCTATGCCCTCCGCTATTCCTCTTTTATAAGCTGGATTTACCGGCGAATAGAATATACCCTTAATAAGGATAAATACAAAAACTTGAGACCTTTCGATTATGCTCTATCTATACTTTCCAACCCGCAGACACCCGAATGGAAATGGTTGAGAAAGCAATTCGGCAAGGTGAAGAAAGCCTGTTCGCCCAGGCGAATTCCCTGTGTGGTGATTATTTTCCCAGTCTCCTATCAGATTACGGACCCGCCGGGGGTATCCGACAAATCCGCAAAACGACTGAAGGAATATCTCTCCGCGGAGGGGTTTTATGTATATGACCCCCTGCCGCACCTTAAACATTATGCAAAGGAGAATCTCTACATAAGCAAGCAAGATTACACACACTTCAACGGTTTTGCCCAAAACCTTATTGCCAGCGACTTATACCGGAAGTTACACAAGTGGGGATTGCTGCGAAATTCGGGGCGTTAAGGGTTGGGTTATATGAATGAGGAATAGTGAATTGAGATACCGCCGACAGCGAGCATTCTGTCGGCCGAAGATTACGACTCATTTATGGAACACCCCGATGGTGCGCCTTTGGCGCTCGCTCACCTGATACATAAATGCCTCAAGCCGCATCCTTAAGTTCAGAGATTGCTGTCCGGTGAAGGCTAATGAGATACAGGGGAATCCGCCAAAATCCTCACGCACGCGCTTTAAGAGCGCCGCTACGATTGTGCCGGGCATACAGGTGAAGGGCATCACGTTTATTACACCAGCCACACCACGCTCCTTGATGAGTTCGAGTGTTTTCCCGATTGATAGGATCGCCTCTCCGCTGAAGTTCGGATGTAAATATGGTGTTGCAAGTTCCAGGAGCTCTACCGGCAATGCCTCGGGCTGAAAATTGAAGGTTCGCGTGATACGCCGTTCCACACGATGCATATACTCTTCAATGAGGAAATCCTTGACGGCGTTCCAGTAGTCGCGATGCTGCAAGTTCCTCCACCTGCGCACAAGAGTTACGTAGTTAAGCCATTCAGTAATTGGTGGCATTGCTACTTCGGCGCCCATCGCCTCGAGTGTCTTTATCAAATCCTCATTGCTGAAGGAGTTTGAGCGGATATAAATCTCACCGACGATGCCGATAAGGGGGCGTGTGCCGCGCCCCTCGGTAGGGATTTGGGAAAAAAGGCGATACTGCTTTTCCGCCTCGGCGGAAATACTTCCGCCCTCAAGGATGGTTTTGTAAAGATCACGCAGCGCCTCATTATGAACCACTTCGGTCTCGCCGGGGTTCTTTTCATAAGGACGTGTGGTGAGCAGGTATCGCTCGAGGGTATCCACCGCGGCAATGCCTTTCCATGCAGCCTTTGCTGAGGAGAGATTAAGCCCCTTTATGTCTCTATGGAAACCCCTGTCCTGGTCGAGCGTAACAATGGAGACAGAAGACAGCCCGAGGTCATCAAGGATGTGGCGGTGGAGTTTTGCATATTGACCGAATCGGCAGGGACCATTTGCGCCGGGCATAAAGAAGGCTGCGTGTTCCGGGTCAAAATCGGGACGGTGTGTCTCGCGCACGATATCGCCGGTGGTGAGTAGCGCAGGGTAACATTCCTTACCGGTGGTATATTTGCGCCCCCAGTAGAGCGATTCCTCATCCGATGGTTCCATAACGCGTGCCGGAATACCGGCACGGTTGAATATCGCCTCCAGGACGTATGTATGCTTGCACATCTGCGTTATGTATAGAGTTGTATCGCGATTCTGTTTACCCACCGATGGCGCGCCTGGGGAAATCAATCGGCCGATGCTGGCAGGATAAGATTCCGTAGATGAAGACGTAGATGAAGATGAAGATTTTATTAAGGATGCCAGCGTCATAATTGGTCCTTCACGTGGTATCCGTGGGGTTGCGCCATTGTAGGATGCAATGGTATCGAGGTATGCCTCGCAACGGGTGATGATGCCGGCGTCTGCGCTGTGTTCATCAATCTCAATCTGGAGGAATGGTTTGCCGCCGAGCTCGCGTGAGAAGAACTTTAACAGGAATGAATCCGGTCCACATCCGAAGTTTGTTACATAGAGTGGATAGAGGCACTGACGTTCGCGGATAATTCGCGCCGCCTTCAGGATACGCAATCCATAGAGCCAGTAAATATTCCGCCAGGAGGCATCCAGCGGCACTTCATCTATCGGCAACATATCCATAGGGATGGGGAGTATATCCATACCGAGCAATTTTTCGGGCAAACCCATATCAACACCCGAATCGCAGGTGTTGTAGGGGCGTCCGACAATCACGATTGCCATTTGTCGGGGTTTTAGATTTTCAAGAATCTCTCTGCCGCGCCGGATGAGGGCTTTATTAAATGCAGCCTGCGCGCGATATGCCGTATCTATTGCACGATTGATACTGCGCCTGTCCGATTTCAGGATTTCTGTGTAGCGCCCCAACTCCCGCTTCATATATTCCACACCCGATTGCATAAAGAGCGATGGCGAAAAGACCGGAGTCCCACATTTCGCAAAATTTAGGGCAGCATCTGCGGTGTAAGGCAGCGTCTGGATGTATGGGCAGTTGAAGCAGGATTTATCGCGGCTGGTGAAATCGGGCATTGGAGCATCAACTATGCACGGTAGGAAAATGAAATCAGGCTTTTTATCCATAAGGGCTAAAATATGCCCATACGCGACCTTTATGGGGAAACAGGTCTCTGAAACAGCTGCCTCTATACCACGGTTGATGGTGCCTTTGTGCGTTCTGCCGGAAATCTCTACCTCAAAACCCAGAGACTTAAAGAATGCACCCCAGAAGGGCAATTGGTCGTAAAATATGGAGGCGAGGGGGATGCCAACGCGACCCTTTGTGGGGGGGCGGGTGGGTGAGGTGGAGGGGTGTTGGGCATCAGGAATTGGAAATTGAGGATTAGGGGATGCGGATTGTTTTTCGGCATCTCTATTCGCCGGTGTCCCAATATTCCGCATTTCGCCATTGAGTACTGCAAAAAGGAGTGTCTCGCGTTCTGCGAAGAGGTCGGGGAGGCGGGAGGGTTTTTTATTAACGCGGTCAACGTCATACTTTCCACAGCGGCTGCCGTAGAAGAGGGGTTTTTCACCGGCGACCTTTATGCAATGTATCTCGCAGTGATTTTCACAACCCTTACACTCAAAAGTCGTGAGTTTGTATTTCCGCTTTGATAAATCAAAGCCCTTGAATAGGGATGGGCGATTTCCCCGACGCCTCTGTGCGTTTATGGCGACGCCGATTGCGCCCGTAACCTCGTGGTGGGGTGGGACAATCACCTCGCGACCCAGAATCTTGTTAAACGCCGATACAACGCTCTTATTAAAAGCCGTGCCGCCCTGAAAAAATATACGTCTGCCGATACGCTTGTCGCCCACGACACGGTTCAGATAGTTGTATACGGTGGAGTATGCAAGACCGGCGAGGAGGTCTGCTTTGTCTGCGCCCGCCTGTTGATGATGAACGAGGTCAGTCTCCATAAAGACAGTGCATCGGTCGCCGAGCTGAACCGGATGATGCGCGTTGAGCGCAAGCGGTGCAAATTCGCTCTTGAGGTCAATTTCGAGCCGTTTTGCCTGCTCCTCTAAAAAAGAGCCTGTGCCCGCCGCACATACCTTGTTCATCTCAAAGTCAACAATTGCACCATTATCAATGCTTATGTATTTTGAATCCTGCCCGCCTATCTCAAATACGGTATCAACCCCGGGGTCAATATCAATTGCGGCGATAGCCTGTGCGGTGATTTCATTGCATACCACATCTGCGCCGATGATGTCGCCGCTCAAGTATCTGCCTGAACCGGTTGTGCCCGCTGCGCGGATAATAATCCGGTCGCCGATCTCTCCGTAAATCTCATCCAGACCGCGAGCAATTGCCGCAATCGGGCGACTCGCAGTGGCGAGGTATCTCTTGGCAAGAACCCTGTGTTCTTTGTCTATCACAACAATATTTGTGCTGATTGAGCCGACATCAACACCGAGGTATGCATCTATCGGGTGGGTGCGGGTGTTTTGTGGGAAATGGACTATTGATACGGGAGTGCCCTTTTGGGTCAAGGAATCTGCCAGGCGGGTAAGGTTGCCTTTCGAGGTATATGGTTTTGCGATATGTGCCTTCAGGGGATCGAGTCCGTGAAAATTTCTTCCCTCTCCCGACTCGCGCGCAATCAGGAGTGCACCGAGTGCCCCCATTGATGCAAAATGACGGGGCTTTATCAGTTCGCCGGGTTTCAGCCCAAGGACGTCCTCAAATGCCCTCACCATACCGATATTTGCGGCAACGCCGCCCTGGAAGGCTATCGGGCGGACAAGGGCTTTCCCCTTGCCAATGCTTGCCTTGAAATTACGCGCCAGGGCGTGGCAAAGCCCTGCCACAATGTCCACAACCGGCGTGCCCACCTGCTGGAGGTGAATCATATCCGTCTTTGCGAACACGCTGCAGCGCCCTGCAATTCTCGGGGGAGTCTTGCATTGAAGAGCCAGCTCTCCGAATTCCTTCTCTATCGAGACGCCGAGTCGCACCGCCTGTTGGTCGAGGAATGAACCCGTTCCCGCGGCACACAATGCGTTCATTGAGAAATCCTCAAGAACGCACCGTCCACCTTCTTTTTTGAAAAACAGGAGTTTGGAGTCCTCGCCGCCCATCTCAATGACGGTGCGGACGTGGGGAATCTCCTGAGCAACGGCTCGCGATTGAGCAACAATCTCGTTTACGAACAGCCCGCCTATCAAATCAGAAAGTTCGCGTCCGCCTGACCCCGTAGTCGCCACATAGAGCACACGCTGCGCGGAAAACCTTCCCCCAATTTCCTCCAGTGCAGTAAGTGCCGTGTGAAATGGTAGACCATTTGTCCGGTGGTAACCCTCATCCCAAAGGACACCATTCGGGTCGGTTACAAAGGTATTAACACTCACCGACCCCACATCAATCCCGATGCACAATTCACCACTCATAAACCTTCAGCCTGAAGAAACATCGCGTTTTGGATACACGTACCAGGGCAAGCGCCGGCTGCACATTTAGCCATTACGGCTTATTTTTTCTTATTTTGCCAGTTCAATAAATTCAACCCGGTAAACGGCGAAACCGTCAGATTTTTGTGCGATAAAGGTCTTTGTGTCTCCCAGGATGTGGATGTTTTTCAACCCCTCAATAGGGATGTCGCGTATAAGGAGCACATCAAGCCCCGGGCCCTCTTTCTTGACCACGTTGTAAGGACGCTGCGCCTGTGCGGGTGTGCTTACGAGGTTCAGCACGGCGCTCAGCGCCAGAATCGCCAGTGAGAGCGCAATCACCGTCAGAACGGCCCTGACATAGCGTTCATTTAGCATTTCCCGCCTCCTTTGTAAAAGTTTTTATCCAATGCCATAATTTGTAAGGTCTTTACCGTGATTTGCTCAAGAGATTCAACAACAAAATCCGCCCCGGCAAGTGCCGCTTGCGGAAATGTCCCCGCAACTGCCACACAGCGCATCTGTGCCCTGTGCGCCGCCTCAATCCCATTCACCGAATCCTCAATCACCACACAGGTATCCGGCGGTACCCCCAGCTGCCTTGATGCAGTGAGAAAAATATCTGGATATGGCTTGCCGCGCTTAATCTCCTCGCCACTTACAATGACCGAGAAATACTTCAATAGCCCCACCTGTGAAAGATTAAAGCGAATTTTATCCAGAGAGCCGGAAGAGGCAAGGGCATAAGGAACACCATCTGTCGAGAGGGCGTCGAGTAGGGCGGTAATTCCGGCGCAGGGCTTCAACTCCCCCGCACGGACCTTTGCCTCATAGAGCTGTTGTTTGCGGCGCTGAAACCTTTCACAGTCGAGGCGTCTCCCATATTTACGAGAAACGTAACTCACAATGTCCCCATCGGTGAGACCGCAATTTGCCATAACATCTTCATCGGTGAGGAGCGCGCCCTGTTCAGCCATTGCCTCCCTGAAGGCGCGAAGCGAGAAAGGCTCGCTATCAACAACCACGCCATCCGAATCAAAAATTACGGCAAATTTACCTATGTCGTTTTCATAATTTACCACGGCGAAATCTCCACTGTGAATCTTCGATCTTCGACCTCCCAAAAGGATGAAAAATGTTAATCAGGAATTCCCCGATACTGCAACTGACAACGGACAACGGACAATTGACTGCGGTTATTCCCGTGACAGAAAAACGGTTTATGTCACTCGGCGATTTAGATAATATGGAAGTGATGAGATGGCGGACGGTGTGCTTTTTTATTGCCCTTTTCCCACCTGAAGATGGAGCGGGAGACGGGACTCGAACCCGCGACAACCAGCTTGGAAGGCTGGTGTTCTACCAACTGAACGACTCCCGCTTTAGCCAACTTTCGCAAAGGCACCTGATAAAAAATCCAAAATGCGAAAGTTGAGGTAACAATTGTAAAATCTGTCAGAATAGTTCCCGTCCTGTCAATCCCAAAAACGATGCATTCACAAATCTTGCGATTTTTTCTCTTGAACCCGCAAAGGCAAAAATATTATAGATATTTCTGTGTGAGATACCTGGCGCAATGTCGCAATAAAGACTGAATGCGCCTTATGTGAAATCGCAGAATCCAAAATTCACTATTCTCCATTCCTCATTCCTTATTATGGGGGTTCCTTTTCGATGTCTCCCATCCTCCAGAAACTACTCGACAAATATAACCTCGCACTTAACGTCGCTAAAATACTTGAAGAACTCGAGCTTGCCCCTGAACCACAAGCCCAAAAGCCCGATTACGTCATAGCACACTGTCCCCTCCACGATGAACCGCATAATCGCTCTCTCGAGATCAATGCCGCGGAAAACACTTACCGGTGTATGGGCGAACACTGTCCGGGACACGCAGGTGGTAACCTCATCCGCCTGTATGCCCTCACGCGAAGACTTTCCTATGAGGATGCGGGGCTTCAGATTTTCAACGTCCTGGGACTTGAGACAACCGAAGAAACCAGAGTCTTAAAACGCAACCTGTACATCGCCTTCTCCGAAAAACTCACAACAGAGGAACTTGAGCAGGCTTCAAAAAATATGCTCCTTTCAGCCTTTAAGGAGTTCCCCCGAAACCTCGTCATCATAAGCCGCCTCATAAACGTCTATACACGCGAGGGGAATAAGAAAAAGGCTTGTGATTACTTGCTTCAGGCAGCAAGTATCGTAGCTGATAACAGAAATTACGATGGCGCCAGAACTGCCCTTAAACGCATATTCTCCGTTGACCCCGAAAATGAAAAGGCTAAAAAATTACTCGATGATATCTTTGTCGCCGAGTGGACAGATTTCTATGAATCAAGAACCGCTCCACAGGGCGAAAACTCCCTCCTCGATTCGCTGAAAGACGTCTCAATCTCTCCCTCACTGCGTCTCAAACTCACCGAGACTCTGCTGAAACATAACCGCCGGAAGATGCTTGAAGGTCTCTATTCCGATATCCCCGAAGACCTCGATGACGACCAGCGGGCACACCTCGAAACCGTTGCTCATAAACTCAAAAAGCGCATCTCACGTTACCAGGACTCCGTTTCACCTCTCCTCCACCTCTCCGACATCCTTTTGAAACTGGGGAACTACGAACCGGCTAAAGAGGCACTTACTGGTGCGCAAAAAGCTATCGAGGCAGGTGCATCTGCCGAACTTAAGACAGAAATTGAAAACCGCCTTGAAAACTTTGAAAGCCTCCTGGTCAAAAAGGAATACCAGTATGCCATTGCCCTGATGCAAGCCGGCAACTACGAAGCAGCACAGGTCAGCCTCGAACGCGTTAAAAATGCACGTGAACCCACCCCTCAAATACTTGAAAAACTCATCCACTGCTATTTCAAGCTCGGCGATAACTCCGGGGCACTTGCACGCTGCCTCGAAATGGCCGATGTCTTGAACGCCGAAGGCAAACATCAAGAGGCAGCACTTGCACTCTCTCACGCACTCCTATTTAGCCCCGGCAACCACCAGACAACGTTAAAACTCATTGAGACATATAAACAACTCGGCAATAGCGACCTTGCCGAACAGGTGGCTGACCTTGCCGAACGCCAGTTTCATGTCCAACCCCAGCCACCGAAAGAGAAAAAAATATCCCCCCCCCCGCAACCACCACCCCTACCCACTCCTGCACCTGCACAATATGAAATCCGACTCCCCTTCACCCTGAAACTCTATACAACCAGTGCAGCCACCGACCGCCTCCCACCCATCGAGGCGGAAACTGTCTCCATTTCTCAGACCCACGTGGTTGTGGATTGCGGTGCACTTAAACTCTCCGGCATACAGCCCGCCTCTATTAACTATGTCCTCCAGAACTGCCAGATTATGGCGTATATCCACCTGCCTGAATACGAAGAACCCGCAAGGTTATTCGGACAGATTACAAAGATCCAGAATCGCCGCGTAAACGAAACATTCTATAAGATTGTTACAATAGACCTCCTCGAATCAGATGACCCCACAAAACAATTGTATGATGAATTCCTCCGGAAACTCGCAAAGGGTTATGTCCCTCCTACCCCCGCAAAGACCACCAAACCCACCAGGGCACTCCCCCAGGGGAAAATCTCAAAGGAGCTCCTCGTCTCCACACGCTTCCTCGACGATGCCGGTGAGGAAAAATCCCCCGATTTCTTCTACGCTAATACTACCGATATCTCGGTAGACGAACTTACTCTTAACTTCGGGGAATTGAAAATCAGCGGCGTCCAGGCTGCCTCCCTGAATTACTTCCTGAAAAATAGCGTCCTGGAGATGACGGTTCCCCTGCCGGAACCAAACGTCACCGTCCGGCTACTCGGCCACGCAAAAAGTGTCAGAAATAAGGCGACGCGTGGAAAACAAAACAAGATTCTCAAGGTGGAATTCGCCAATTCTCCCCTGCGCGATAAGAAAATATACGAGGATTACATCAGAGAAATCTCTGCTAAATCCCAATGAAGTCATTATGGGTATTGGGTGAAGAACAAAATACCCGGAGAGATAGGATGAAAGGCTATGTTCAAGTTTACACCGGCAATGGGAAGGGCAAGACGACTGCCGCTCTGGGGCTGGCGCTTCGTGCAGCCGGGGCAGGAAAGCACGTCTTTATTGCACAATTCGTTAAAGGAACAAAATACAGCGAACTAAAAAGCATTGCACGGCTTGCACCGGAAGTAACGCTGAAACAATACGGTCGCAAAAACTTTATACACAATAAACCCACTACCGACGACATCCTTGCGGCGCAAAACGGATTGAAAGAAGTTCGCGAAATTATCCGCTCCGGCAAATACGACATCGTGATTCTCGACGAGGCAAATATTGCCACCCACTTCAATCTCTTTTCAGTCGAGGACCTGCTTTCTGTCGTTGCCGAAAAGCCTCCTGCCGTGGAGTTGGTGATTACGGGACGTTATGCCGACCGGAGAATTATAGAGTGCGCCGACCTAATTACCGAGATGCGCGAAGTAAAGCACTACTATCAAAAAGGCGTGCCTGCGCGCGAGGGCATAGAGAAATAAATCCTCTGTGAGTCAATAGGGAATCTCGCGTATATTCCCTCATAAAATCTTCATCTGATTGGGATGCTTGCATCCACTTCATCTCCTTCTTCATCTTCATCTTTACGAGAGCAACAACTATGTTCTTTTCGGAGGAGGCAAAGATCTTTTGAGCGAAATCGTCGGCAGAACGAGTGCACTATTGAATCGGTCGGGAAGGCGCATTGCGCAAGAAATAGCAAGATACGGAAATGGAGATGAAGACAGAGATGAAGAGTGAAGATGAAGAGTGAAAAAACAGAGTGTAATATCATTTCAGCCCCGGCATATATGTCGCTGTATCGTTCGGGGGAACTCCACCGGAGAGTCGTGGCGGCGGCATCTATTCTGGGGCATTGCGAGCTCTGCCCACATCGGTGTAGAGTGAATCGTATTGCCGGGGAAAAGGGGCGCTGTCGCTCCGGTGCAAATCCTATTGTCTCTTCCCACAATGCACACTTCGGCGAAGAGCCGCCGCTTGTGGGCGAAGGCGGCTCCGGGACAATCTTCTTCACAAATTGCACGCTTCGTTGTGTTTTCTGCCAGAATTATCCAATCAGCCAGCTCGGCGTCGGGAACGAATACAGCGTCAGCCAGCTTACCGATATGTTCATATATTTACAGAGACGCGGTTGTGAGAACATAAATTTCGTTACGCCCACGCATTTTGTGCCGCAGATTTTACAGGCACTTGAGTTTGCCGTTTCGCGCGGATTCAGCCTCCCTCTCGTTTATAATACGAGCGGCTATGAGCGCGTCGAGATTTTGCGATTGCTGGACGGCATATTCGATATTTATCTGCCGGATATTAAATACTCCGATGATGATATGGCGCTGAAGTATTCGGGTGCGGAGAATTACGTAAAACACAGCCGGGCGGCGCTCAAAGAGATGTTCAGGCAAGTTGGCGTGTTGCGATGCGATGAGCGAGGCGTTGCGCAGCGGGGACTGATTGTAAGGCATTTGGTTCTGCCGGGCGGAATCGCCGGCACACAAGAATCACTTCACTGGTTAGCAAAAGAGGTTTCACCGAAGATACATCTTGCCCTTATGAGTCAATACTTTCCGGCATACAGGGCGCCGGAGATGCCGGAAATTTCTCGCCGGGTAAAGGCGGATGAGTATCGCCCTTTAGCCCGCCTGCACGAGGAACTCGGTTTTGCGGGCTGGATACAGCCAAGCCACCAGGGCGGACGGGTCTTCGCGGAAGACCGGCAAACCGACTAAATTTTCGGGATAGTCGTTATGAGGCTTCTCGTCCCTCCCAAAAGGATAAAAATATCAATCAGCAATTCCCGTATACTCCAACTGACAACAGACAACGGACAACGATTATTTTCGGGGCAGATTACGCCCTTTATGTGTAAATCCTTTTTTGTCTGCCTCGGGAGGACGTCTGTTTTGGTTGTGGCTTCGGTGGGTTATAGACAGAAGGCGGTCTGGCAGAGGAGTCGCGCAAAATAAGCTCGGTGGGGACAAGGCGGCTCATCGGCGGTGAATTATCAATAATAGATTTCAGGAGAGATTCCATCGCCAGCCTGCCTATCTCATAAATCGGCTGGCGGAAAGTGGTGAGCGAAGGGGTTGTGTAGGCGGCGAGAGAAATATCGTCTGCACCAACGATAGAGACGTCATCGGGCACATCAAAGCCCAGGTCACGGGCAGCTCGCATTGCACCTATTGCCATAAGGTCATTTGCGGCGACAATCGCAGTGGGGCTGGGTTTTGACTGGAGCAAGATGCGGGCACAGCGGTAGCCACCGGGTTCCGTCCAGTTCCCCGAGCGGCAAAAACCCTTCGGCAGATTTATGCCTGCTTCCCTGAGACCGAGTCTGTATCCTCTTATTCGATGACGGCTGGTAGTGATATGTTGAGGGGCACCGATAAGGGCGATCGACCGGTGTCCGAGTTTCGCAAGGTGCTGGATAAGTAGACGTGCGGAAGACTCATTGTCCGCCGCAACTGCTGGGACATCGCCAAGCACGCTATTTACGAGCATTACGCGAAAGCCCTCTTTATGTGCCTTCAGGATGTATTCATCCGCTTCCGATGCACCGATAAACAGCATTCCCCTGACTGTATGCGTCTTGAAAAGGCGCAGGTATTTTTCAGATTTCACGAACTGCTTTGTGGCGACTTCGAGGATTATGTCATAGCCCGGTTTGACGGCGTATTCGATAATACCACCGAGTGCTTGAGGGTAGTAATAATCGGAGAAGAGGTGGTGGCGGATGGCGGGTAAAACGACTGCGATGGCTTTCGGGCGGCGCGATGCCAGTCCCCGCGCCTGGACATTCGGGTGATAATCAACCTCTTTTATGAGGTGAAGGATTTTCTCACGGGTCGCCGGTTTTACAAGGGGACTGTCGTTCAGAACCAGCGAAACCGTGGAACGTGAAAAACCCGTCAGGCGGGCAATGTCACGAATTGTGAGGTGCTTCTTTCGCATTCGAGACTACCAGTTCTTACCCATCGCGGGTGGATGCTGAATTCTCCAGGATTGGATTTTATACCGGAGCATCTTCTTTAAGTCGTCGGTAAATAAAAAGAGGGGAATCGCCTAATTGCAATTCCCCCTCAAGTTCAACCAATACATAAGGGTTATTCATAAAAAGTCCAGGCACCGTTTGCCCCCGTGGCGGGGGTAAGTGGGGTATAGATTGTATTTGGTCGTTGCGGCGGAACCGACCCAGCCCCTGCACGTCCCGTAACAGTATCTGCAAACGCAGTGAAGCTTCCACCGGAATCTGTTGTAAAACTCATATTATCATTGTTGCCGGATTTGGTATAGCCTTCGCCAGTGCCACCGAACTGATAGGTCCAACCGCCTTCACCAACTACCTTAAGTGCGAAAGTGGTACTTCCGAAAAAGCTTGGACCGAAGATTCGACTATAAATCAAATCACCCGGATTCCCATCAGGTGCCGAAGCGTCGTCAGAAAGAAGGAAATTATCATCATCAGGGGTCCAATCGCTGCCTCCAAATTCAGTTTGCCAGTCGCCGACAGCCTGAATCCTGCTCTGTGTCTTCACTGCAGCAATATTCACGAAGGGGAAACGCGTATCGGGTTGGAAATCGGTGTCGGTATATTGATTTGTGTCGAACTGGACACGAACTTGTTGGTTGGCGGCTGTGGTAACAAATGGATAATCGCCGCTGTCAGGGTAATATGGTCCGATACCCTGTTTGAGCCTGAACAGATGCTCGCCCGGAGTTGCCACTGTAAATATCCTCGAGTAAATATTATCCCCGGCAAATGCGTCCCCGTGAGTTGCATCATCATATAGCTGGGAATCAACGTTTAATTGCGTAGTCCAGTCATCGCTGGATGAAGTGGCATAGAATGGAGGACCGGGATTTACAAGTGGATTGTTGTTGTGAACGGTGATTCGCCCTGCCTTATATGCGCTGTTGTCTATATTCAGCTTGAAGGTTATGACATCGGTACTATCAAGCACGGTAAAACCGTAATCAAAACCAGCTGTGCCTTGCATCAATCCACCCTGGTTGACCTGGGGGTCATCACTGCCATCTATCCCAACCTTATACATATAACTCCCCGGCGGGATGCCGGTGGTTTGAAATGAGTAAATACCATCGCTGGCGGTGTCATCCCCATTCAAACCATCATCGTGCATAATAGTTATGCTGCTACTGAAATTCCAATCTCCACTATCGCCGATTTCATCCTGCCAATTACCTACGGCACGGTAAACCCCACTGGCAGAGAGGAAGGGATTAAGACTACAGTTGAGGATACCCTTATCGCCAGCGGCGTGGTCTGGACGCCAGCCATCGTTCAGGTCATTACTGTTGAAGTAAAAAGTTACATCCTGCGGGATGCTACCCCAGTACTTTGTGCTCATTCTGCTCGATATCATCGATGCTGGACATTCCCATATCCAACCGTTTGCTGCCGCCTTCCAATAAAATGTACCGGAGGTTGACCCATCCTGTGGGATACTGATTGTCCGGCTGAAGACCCCGTCGTCTGCCACGGCATCGCCACTTGCCCCTTCATCTTCCAGTTTATATGTGGAACTACCCCCCGGATTCCATCCATCGAGGTATCCCCCATCACCAGTTACATAAATATCGTTCCCTTGATACTGGGTGACAGGAAATGAAGGAGAAACAGCGAATAATAAAATAATTACCAGTGAAAATATTACAGTCTTTGCTTTCATTTTAACTACCTCCTTAATGGGTTTTAAGATGCATTATCATCGGAAAAAGTAAAAAAGAGAAAATCACCCCCCCTCAAATAGATAATTAACAGCTATGAGGCGATATGGACCAATTGTTAGGCAGCATATACTTACTCCTTCTGGTGTGCAAACCCTTGAGTGTCTCCGTAAACAACGATATCACCTGCGCTTACTGTGCCATTCGTCGGGTCATAAATCCTTGCTTCCTCAGGAACGTGACCCTGTTGACTGTCTCTATCATCCGAGTTATCCGGCCCAACACTCTTAAGTTCCCAGTAACCCTCATAAGGTCTTATATCCATCGGGTCAAGTGGGGCATTAGCGAAGAGGTAAACCTTTCTGTCCAACACATAATTAGGGTCATTTTCGGTGACGATGTTCTTACCACCTGCCCCAACTTTTAACTCTCTTACGTAAAGATAGATGTTATACTTATTACAGTTTTTCGGAGAACCAGACGGATGCCCGATTTTTTCTTCTCTAAAAGGCGATTTGGGGATAGTTGTGATATATGCCACCGGAGTGGTGCACCGGATAAGCCCAACACCGGCTTTTGTCCAGTCTGCTGTGCCTGTGTCCGTTTCGGGATACCAGTTGACGTCAACGTAATATGATTCGATAGCGGTGCGTATGGAACGCATATCTGCGGCGCAGCGCGAAACCTTTGAACGCGTCTGTGCCTCCAGAAAGTTCGGAACGGCAATCGCCGCTAATATGGCGATAATTGCTACTACGATAAGTAGCTCGATTAGGGTGAAAGCCCTTTTTCGATAATGGCTAAAAAGTTTCATAATACTCTCACCTCCATATTGAGGAAATTACAAAATAATCATAAGCTGCTCTGGCTCCACTATCAATGCCAGATGTCCGCTTTTTACCGCACTCTTAAAGAGCGTGTGTCAGGAATTTCTATCAATTTTTCCCAACACCCTCGAAACCGTTTACCACCCCCTTTTTCAATATTTGTACTATTTAACAGCAAAAAGATATAGATACATAGTACATCAAGGTTGCAGGTGTCAAGAAAAAATTAGACCGGTCTAAAAAAATTTTTGGGGGATTTTTTACCCCCATTTTAGTTCGCATTCCCTTGCTTCGTTACCCTTAATACTACACCGCTCTCGGCAGGTATGGTGATTGGGCTTGTCTGGACATAATGGTGCGGGAAAAGGACTTCTCTCACCATCCACCCCTCTTGCCGAAGGGGCTTGTGTATATCGCTTGACCTCTTCCTCTTGCCGAAATAAAGGACGATTGCAATGCGTTCATCCCCCTTGCCTCGCGTGAATATCGCCACTTGCGTGGAATTGTTCGCATAGACCCATTCAAATCTCCCGACCGTTAGCGCATCTTCGCTTCGCCTTATGTGGATAAGGTCTTTTATGTAACCGTGCATCTCTTTGTCCCAGAGGCTCTCATCCCAGACCATTCCGCCCCTGCTTGCGGGTGGATTTCCCCCCTTCATCCCTACCTCGTCGCCGTAATAGATTCCCGGCAATCCCGGATATGTCAAAAGAAATAGATAAAGCATCTTGAGGCGGCGGCGGTTCATACCCGGGCGCGATGCGACCCGCATAACGTCGTGGTTGCTGAGGAAATTGAACATCGCATCGGGATGTGTCTTCGGGAGATGGGCGCGCAATGTGTCAACTCTTATTGCGAATGCCTCGGACTTAATCTTCCCCGCGCCGAGCTTGTCAACAAGCAGCCAGTGGAGCTGAAAATTCGTAAGCGTATCCATACGGAGTGGTTCAATGAAGCGATAGTCCTGCGACCAGAGTTCGCCTACGAGGAGCACATCTGATTTTGCCTTCTTCATCCGCTTATAGAACCTCTCCCAGAACGGCATCGGGACGGTCTCTACGGCATCGAGGCGAAAACCGTCAATGTCATAAGCCGTAAGCCATCTCTCAAAGGCACCTATGAGATACTCCTGCACATCGGGATTTTCAGTGTCAAATTGCGGGAGTGCGGGATGTCCGTGCCAGCAGGCGTAGGTCTGATTGAAGCCAGATTTTGTACCCCGGACAACAGGCAAGCGTCTGATATGAAACCAGGCGCGGAAGGGAGATTTTTGCTGGCGCCGAAGGAGGTTTCTGAATGCGAAGAATTCGGGCGAACAGTGTCCGCACACGGCATCCAGCAAGATGCGAATCCCGCGGCGATGTGCAGCTCGGACGAGCCTGCGGAGTGCACGGTTGCCGCCGAATTGCATATCCACGCGAGTATAGTCCGCCGTGTCATATTTATGGCTCGAGGGCGCACAGAAGATAGGATTAAGCCACAAGACGTTCACGCCGAGGTCTTCGACATAGTCGAGGTGTTGTGTGATTCCGTCGAGGTTACCGCCGGTGTAAGAATCGTGGGTGAGTTCGTCATCCCAGGGGTCGGTGATATGGGAGGATGGCGAGCAATCTTCTGCGCGGGCAAAGCGGTCGGGGAAAATTTGATAAAGAACCGCCCTCCGCGCCCAATCGGGTAAAGGAAATTTGTTCATTGTCAGTTGTCCGTTGTTATTTGTCCTTTGTTTTTCGGGGAACTTGACCAATTGAATTCGAATATGCGTTTAGTCTTGGTGCGAGCTCATCAATAAGCGGTTTGATTTTATTAACTTGATTGTCATTAAGGAGATTTCGCTTGTATGCTCTACGAAGAAACTGTTGTGTTTCTTTCAATGAGCTTCTCGCCATTCGGACAAACCGGCGGTTGTCCTGAAAGCTGCCACGTCCGATGCCTTCTGCAATATTCGCTCCAATACTATCCGCGGAGCGTGCAATTTGTTTCCCGATTGCGTCCCTGGCAAAGCCTTCCCAAGCTGAGAAGACATTCCAAATCTCATCCGCCAGTTTCTCAGCCAACTGATATACCCGTAACTTCTCAAAATCACTTTTAGGCATCCTCGTCCACCGCTCTCAATCTGAACAACGGACAACAGACAATCCGCGTCAATGAATGGCGAAAAGTGTAAGTATGAGTATTTTTATATCAAAAAGGAACGACCAGTTTTCTATGTAAAAGAGGTCATATTTGACACGTTCTTCAATGGAGCTATCGCCGCGCAGTCCGTTGACCTGTGCCCAGCCTGTGATGCCCGACTTTACTCGGTGGCGTGCCATATAACGCGGCACGCCGTTTTTGAACTTCTCGACAAATATGGGGCGCTCGGGTCTGGGTCCCACGATGCTCATATCTCCCTTCACAACGTTCACCAGTTGCGGCAATTCATCGAGGTTCCACGAGCGCAAGAAAGCCCCGATGCGAGTGCGGCGCGGGTCATTCTCCGTCGCCCAGACCGGTCCGTGTCTCTCGGCATCCTTCACCATTGAGCGGAATTTATACAGTGTGAATAGATGCCCGTCAGCGCCCATTCGCTCCTGCCTGTATATTACGGGTCCCTTCGAATCGAGCTTAATCAGGATGGCGATGACCAGCATAAAGGGGCTTGATATCAAGAGAGTGATTCCGGCAAAGATGAGGTCTAATAGTCTCTTTATCAACAAATTGAGTCCGCGAAGGGGAGTCTCCTTTAGACCAAAAAGCGGCACGCCGCCGACTTCGTTCACGCTTATGTCGCTTGTGATAATTTCAAGTAGGTCCGGCACAATGTGAACAGTGATGAGTTCCTTTTCGCATTCGAGCATTAAGTCAAGCAGATGATTCGTCTTGAGGTCGGGGCGGGCGAGGATTACCTCTTTGACGCCCCTTTGCGCTGCGATGCGTGTTACGTCTTTCACCACTCCCACAACCTGAAATGTCGCCGAGCGGCAACTCTCAGGCATTCGCCCCTCGGCAATCTCTTGCCCCACATCCTGGGGGTTCTCGGTGAGAAAACCATCCATACGGTAGCCATACTCGGGATGTTCACGTATGCGCCGGGCGAGCGTCCGTGCCACCGTTCCGGTCCCCACTATGAAAACCGGCGTCATCCCCACGCCCTTTTGCAGACCGAGCCGAACCAGTATCTTCTCCAGGATGAACCTGAAGATGCACAGGTACACACTCACTATAAATGGTGCCATTACGACCACCGGGCGTGAGTACTCTGCCTCGCGCAAAAGAAAATTCATACCCACGATGATAAAGATGGCAAGAAATGAACCCTTCACAATGCGCCAGATTACGTTGAAACCGAAGACGCGCTTGCGCGGCATATACAGGTGGACAAAGTTCAGAGAGATTATCCAGACAAGAACCACAAACGGGAATATGCGTAAATACTCATACGGTGCGTAGCCTTTGGTTACGGGCATAATCTCCACAACGAATCTCAACCAGTAGGTTGTGGCAAGACCGAGCGCACTGCCTGCAATATCCACACAAACCACAAGCACCATAAACCATAACCCGGTGCGTTTCTTCAGCATATCACGCCGACCTTTTCTTTGAGAAATGCCTTCAGTTGCTCGAGGCAGACCTCCGGGGAAAATCTCTCTGCGTGCCGGTGTAATTCCGCCGCGTCAAATCCATCGGGGCGGAAATTGTCCAGTGCCATTGAGAGGGATTCGGGGGTTTGCTGGTGGAAAAAGACCCCCGTTTTGCCCTCCACCACCGTTTCGAGTGCACCACCTGCGGCATAAGCAATCACCGGGCGACCGCAGGCAGTCGCCTCCAGCGGGACAATCCCGAAGTCCTCCTCCGCTGTGAATATCAGCGCCCGACACCCGCGATAAAGGTTCCGCAAGTCAACATCACTCTGCCAGCCCAGAAATTTCACATTCGCCGGTGCTCGCTTGCAGAGGCGTCTTTCCTCAGGACCACTCCCTGCGATAACAAGGTTCTCGCTGCGCCCACGAAATGCGTCCACCGCTACATCTATGCGCTTATACGGAACAAGGGCGGAGACTATAAGGTAATAGTCTACAAGCCCGGAGTCCCGCTCTTTGTTAATCGAGCCGGGGCAAAAAAATCCCGTATCCACCGGTGGATGGATTACGGTGCTTTCCCGTCCATAATATTTATTTATCTTCTGGGCGATGTATAATGAATTTGCAATGAAAAAATCCACGCTGTGCGCACTCGCAACGTCCCAGCGCCTCAATCTGTGTCTCAACAATCCCGCAGCAATGCGCACCGGTGAAATCTGCGATTTCTGCCCGAAATAGATATCAAACTTGTCCCAGATATAGCGCATCGGTGTATGACAGTAGCTTACGTGTGTCGCCCCTTTAGGGATGTGCACGCCCTTTGCCGCACAATGGCTCGTTGAAATCACAAGTCCGTAGCCAGATAAGTCAAAGCGCCTGACCGCCCATGGGAACAGCGGCAGATAATGGCGATAAAACCTGCGCGTTAGAGGAAACTTTTGCAGGATGGAGGGTATAATCTTATGTCTGCGGATTTTTTCCGAAACGCACTTCGGCTCGTAAAAGAGTGTATAAATCGGTGCATCGCCGAAGAGGTCGCAAAATATCTCCAGCACCTTTTCCCCGCCCCG
>CAZGKP010000001.1:0-50306 GCA_964526215.1 uncultured Candidatus Sumerlaeota bacterium | reverse complement strand
CCCGAATAAGCAAGCACAACCCTACGAACGCCTTTTTTTCCAGATGTCATCTCAAAACCCTTTCTTATTTGAATTTCCTTCGGTCGGTTCGAAAAAAATAATGAGCTCATATAGTTACGCATCCCCGATGCTGTCAAACAAAAACCCTCCTATACTCCCGAATAGGGCGCATCCAAGTTTTGACTTTCATTGTGTGTAAGAAAAGGAGATGGGAAAATAAGGGGGGATATGGGAGATGAAGTCTAGCCAAAGATATTTGAAATTTAGACAAGATGAATCCGTCTTAGCCGAATAAAGAAAAATATATCACTACAAAGACACCAAGGCACCAAGTATTCACAAAGATTACCCCGTCTTCATAGGAAAGGGGTCTGTCTAATTTATGAACTCAAGAAAAGGAAACTAAAGGTAAAAAGCCAGGCGTCTCTTCCCGTTCAAATCTCAACTTTTAACCGATCTTAAACTATCCGGCTACCGTCTCGGCTTTCTCATCAACTTCAACGTTCCCGTAATAAAAGACGGAATAAAAAGAGTGGTTCTATAGCCCTTTAGTGTACCTTTGTGTTTTGGTGACTTAGTGGTAAAAAAAATACTACAAGATGAATCTGCCTCAGGCGGATAAATTCTGTCTAATAACAAAAGTGAGAGATAAATTCTCACATTGGTTGAGTAAGAATCTACGCTTTTAAAATTAAAAACTGATAATTAAAGATTATGGATAGCCGTTTATTTTCAATTGTCAGATTGTCATTTGTCTCTGCCGCGGCGGATTTAGATTTTAACTTGATAGGAATCCAACAGCGACAAAAAATTTTCCATCTTTGCGTCTTAAGCACCTGATTATGAAATATCCCCATATCTCCCCACATCCCCTTTTCATTTATTGGACATTCAGCATTACGATTACTTTGGAGGCAAAATTTGGACGTGCCCCTCCTTTCATTTTTTTGGGGAAAAATGATTGACAGTAGACGCCCTGGCGGGCTTTTCAATAATTCCTGTTTTAGCGCAATTTGTCTGAAGGAGCTAAATGATGATTGAACGTTACACACTTCCCGAAATGGAATCCCTCTGGTCGGAACAAACAAAATTCGCCACCTGGCTCGAGGTTGAAATCCTTGCCTGCGAGGCGTGGGCAGAACTCGGCAAAATCCCGTCCGCTGCTCTCGATGTCATCAAGAAAAAAGCCGCCTTCTCCATTGAACGCATAAGTGAACTGGAGAGGGACTTGCGCCACGACGTTGTTGCATTTACCACGAACCTCGCTGAAAATATCGGACCTGAATCTCGCTTTGTGCATAAGGGACTTACCTCTACGGATGTGGTTGATACTGCACAAGCTGTGCGACTCGTTCGCGCAGGGAATCTCATACTTGATGCCCTTGGTACGTTTATTGACCTGCTAAAGCGGCGCGCAATTGAATATCGCAATACGATTATGGTTGGGCGCACACACGGCATCCACGCCGAACCTATCGTGTTCGGGTTAAAGTTTTTACTCTGGTATCAGGAGATGCTGCGAAACCACAAAAGACTTCAAGCAGCTACCAAGTCCGTGAGCGTGGGGAAGATTTCGGGCGCAGTCGGCACTTATGCCCATACTGGCACATTTATGGAGAGATACGTGTGTGAAAAATTGGGGCTTCAGCCCGCATCTATCTCAACGCAGATTCTTCAGCGCGACAGACACGCTGAATTCCTCGCGGCAATAGCCATCACCGGCTGCACCATCGAAAAGATTGCGGTTGAGATTCGAGCACTGCAACGCACAGATATCCGTGAGGTAGAAGAACCGTTCGGCGAAAAACAAAAAGGTTCATCCGCAATGCCACACAAGCGAAATCCGGTTGTGTGCGAGCAGCTATCGGGGCTTGCACGTGTGCTCCGCGCAAATCTACTCGCTGCACTCGAAAACATCCCACTGTGGCACGAACGCGACATTTCTCATTCATCAGTCGAGCGCATAATACTGCCCGATTCCACAACACTGCTTCATTATATGTTGAAAAAACTTACTTGGGTACTTCATGGGCTAAATGTTTACCCAGCCGCAATGCTTGAAAATCTCGAAAAGACCCGTGGACTCTTATTTTCTCAAAGTATAATGCTGACGCTCGTGGAGAGAGGGCTTACGCGCGAAGAGGCGTATGCCATCATCCAGAGAAATGCTATGAAGACCTGGCGGGACAAAACGGCTCTCAAGGAAAATTTGCTCGCCGACCCCGATTTTACAAAGCATCTAACCGCCTCCGAACTTGATACCATTATGGATTACAAAAAGTTTCTTGTGCATATAGACGAGATTTACAAAAACTGCGGAGTTACTTAAGACACCCGCTGTTCATAATTGGAAACCTCTTGACCAACCAGACTTAGGCACAGTATTATCTCCTCACTTTTTTCTATAGATGGAGATACTATACGAGCAAGACGGTAAACATCCCGGTGGATATTATTGAGGAAGTGATACGGGTTTCCCGGAGTTTTCAAAGACTCGGAGACGAACTGTAAGATTATCTCATCTCACAGGATGGAAATTTTCTTGCCCGACTTTGCCTATCACACGAACAACACACAAAAGGGAACCTGACCCCTTTTCCCTTATACAAGTGCTCATCGAAGCAAGATTTATAGAAAGTTCGGTAAGTAGACAGAGGTTTTCTTATGCCACTCAAGGAACAAATCCAGGAAGATTTGAAAGCGGCTATGAAGGCGAAAGATGCGCTTCGCACCAGCGCGCTTCGTATGCTCCGTGCTGAAATACTCAAAAAGGAAAATGAAAAGGCGGGCGCAAAAGTGGACGACACTGTTGTGCACTCGCTCATACATACCCTCATCAAGCAGCGCAAGGATGCTGCTGAACAGTATGAAAAAGGTGGGCGCCCTGAACTTGCCGAAAAAGAAACCGCCGAAATTAAAATCCTCGAAGCGTATCTCCCACCAAAGATGTCCAAGGAGGAAATCAAGGATACAATCACGCAGGTGATTGCCGAGACCGGTGCCACGACAATGCGCGATATGGGCAAAGTGATGGGTTTAGTTATGAGGCGCCTGAAGGAAACCGGCAAAACCATAGACGGTAAACTCGTCACCGCCCTCGTCAAATCCGCCCTCTCCGAACAGAAACAATCCTGATGATTTTGAAAAAAGGGAATAAGAAAGATGGGGGTTCCAATATCTGTAAATGGTATTATTGCTGCCCGATAAAGTGGTTCACTGATGCGGGGAAATTGGAAGATTACTGGGTAAAGAATTATTGCTTCATCGGCAACAAGGAATGTGTGCGTTATCAGATGGAGGAGAGCGGCGAGCCACACCCGGATAATATGCTCCCCGATGGCACAATCCGCCCGGACTTAATTTAGGCACTTGTGTGACCGACATCTACAACGGATCTTTTGGACTTGAATCGGTTGAATTACTTGATTAGATAACCTATCTGTTTATGAGGTTATTTATTTTCCCGAAGGATTTTTTGTTATGAATACAATTGTGTGTATCAAGCAGGTGCCGGATACTACCGAGGTCAAAATTGACCCCGAGACCGGCACACTTGTGCGCGAAGGCGTCCCCAGTATCGTGAATCCATTTGATATGTATGCCGTGGAGGAGGGGCTGCGCTTGAGGGAGAAGTTCGGCGGAAAGGTTACGGCAGTAACGATGGGTCCGCCGCAGGCGAAAGAGGCACTTCGTGAGTGTATCTCGATGGGGGTGGATGAGGGGATTCTCATCAGTGATCCTGCATTCGCCGGTTCTGATACACTTGCGACTTCTTATACCGTTTCGAGAGCGATAAGGAAACTGGGGACGTTCGACATTATCCTGTGCGGCAAACAGGCATCAGACGGCGATACGGCGCAGGTTGGACCCGGCATAGCCGAATGCCTTGGCATCCCCTTTGTCGCCTTTGTGAAAAAGATTGAAGAGATAGGCGATGGCAGGATGCAGGTTGAGCGTATGATGGAGTATGGTTATGATGTGATAGAAATGCCGCTGCCGGCGGTTCTCACCGTGGTTAAGGAAATCAATGAGCCGCGTCTGCCCTCTCTTCGTGGCAAGATGCGGGCAATGAAATATGAACCGAAACTCTTCACCGCAGATGACGTCGCTGTGGAAAAGGGAAGACTGGGGCTTACGGGCTCTCCCACGCAAGTCATCAAGGTTTTCACCCCCGAAGTGCGAAAAGCGGGTGACATAATCACCGGCGATACGCCCCAGGAGATTGCGGCGAAATTAAGAAAGCGTCTTAAGAAGGCGGGTCTGGCATTATGAGTATTATCTATGTTGATTCTGACAAATGCAACGGCTGCGAGGTATGTCTGCCGAGTTGCCCTTTCGGCGCAATAGAGATGCAAGAGAGCAAAGCCGTCATACTCGAGAGCTGCACATTGTGCGGCGCCTGTCTGGACGTTTGCCCGCTCGAGGCAATCATCGAAACCAAAGAAGAAGTGGTTCCCGAAAAGGGTATGGACATCTCTAAATATCAAGGTGTGTGGATTTTTGCCGAGCAGCGTAAAGGCAGAATCCAGAGCGTAACGTTTGAACTCTTAGGCGAGGGGCGTAAACTCGCCGATGCGGGCGGCGTCAATCTCTCGGCGATTTTACTCGGCAATGGCATTCGCAATCAGGCAGAGGAATTGCTCCATTATGGCGCAGATAGGGTCTATTATATTGATGATACCATCCTTGAAGATTTTCAGGACGACCCGTATTCTGAATGCGTGGCGGAACTTGTGCGCCAGTATAAGCCGGAGATTCTTTTATGCGGGGCGACGAGCATCGGGCGCTCGTTCATCCCACAGGTCGCCGTCAAATTGGAGACGGGGCTTACGGCAGATTGCACCGGTCTTACGATTGACCCTGAGCGCGGCAATCTGATGCAGACACGTCCCGCTTTTGGTGGGAACATATTTGCAACTATCGCCACATACAATCATCGCCCCCAGATTGCCACTGTGCGGCATAAAGTGATGAGACCGGCTGTGCGTTCGGATGATGCAAAGGGTGAGGTCATCACTGTCCCGATTCCCGAGAAGGCGAAGAAGCCCCGCACAAAATTTGTAAAGAGGTTTGAGGAGCTGGAGGAGACTGTGAACCTTGCCGAGGCGGATATTATTGTATCGGGAGGGCGGGGACTTGGAGACCCGAAACATTTCAAATTGATTCGGGATTTAGCGACGGTTTTAGGTGGAGCGGTAGGTGCATCGCGCGCAGCGGTTGATGCGGGGTGGATACCATACTCTCATCAGGTGGGGCAGACGGGAAAGACGGTTTGCCCAAAGTTATACATAGCGTGCGGCATATCGGGTGCCATACAGCACCTGGTCGGGATGCGGTCTTCGGATGTTATAGTTGCCATAAACAAAGACCCCGAGGCGCCGATTTTCAAAGTGGCGACTTATGGCATAGTAGGTGATTTGCACGAGATTGTCCCCGCATTGACGAAACATTTCTCCGGGGGAGGATAGATAAAAATTCTACAACTCTGTTTCTATATACAACGTCACAAGTTGTGCATATATCTTCTTCACTCTTCATCTCACTCTTCATCTCCATCTCCGTATCTTGTTTTTTCCTGCGCCACGCGACGCACCAATTGCCCGTTTGTAAACCTTGAGTTTTGCATGTGAAAAGAACATATTTGTTGCGCAAGTAAAGTCTAAAATGAAGATGAAGACGAAGATAAAGGCGAAGATTTTATGAGAGAATATATTTGAGATTCCCTTCCGGATATAAGACATTATTTAAGACGCTGTGTATAAAAAGGGATTGAACACGGTTTTTGAAAGGTGCAATAATTATTAGTTGCAAGGGTAACGGGCAAAGTCATAATCTTTTCTATAAAGTTGGCTGAGGGAGATGAAGAAGAGGCAAGTACTTACCGCAAGGATTGTTTATCGAGGCAGGGGAATTTTTGTTTTGTGAATCTGGTGCAAAGGGGGAATCTTATGGATACCCAAACCCTCAGACGCGAAGCCAAACGTAAACTCGATTCACTTTCCGCAGATTGCCTCAAGGCAGCTAATGATTTTCTTGCGTATCTTGGGGAGCGCGAAAGTAATGAGGCGACTGAAAAACTCCTGCGCATCCCCGGTTTTCTGGAGGCATTTGAGACAGCTCAAAAGGAGATTGCAGATGGGGAACTCACGCCTGCCGAGAACTTGAAACGGAAATTATACATAGCGTCTTGAGTAATGCCACATAATAAGGGGGTCATTCTTGAATGATTTATTCTTTAAGAGTAAATACTCATGGTTTCTTGGCTTCCTAATAGATTTAATACTTCTGCACGTTTTGGGAAACCACTCGCGCCTTCTTGATTGTTGACTGAAATGATGTTGCTTATGTGAAATTTTTAACCCGGCAAAGAGCTATGAAAAAGACAAATGCCCCATATCTTGTGGTTGAAATTATTCTGGGCATAGTTGCCTGCCTGTGTATCTTTTTGCTGCTGGTGAATGACGTGAATCTCTTTTTCTCTGTGCTCTATAGCCCATATTCTTTTCTGGTGCTGGTGGTTGTGATTCTTGAATACATTATTCTGAAGGGGATGGACAGGTCGCGGTTTTACAGACTGGAAATTGAGCGATTGACACGGAAGCGCAGACGTGAGCTTGCATTTCGCCAGCATCTCGAGAGTGAGATTCGTGCCCTCCAGAAAACTCTTGAGACACAACCGGAAAATAGCAAGGTGCACAAACGCCTTGATGAGATTCTTAAATCGCTCAAGGAATTTTGAGAATCCTCCCTCCTATTTAACCGACCAAGACGTAATCTCCAAATTCCCGATACCAGAAACCACTTGCGCCAGGTAGTATAAATGGCATAGGTCTTTATATTCATTTACAGTCTGACAGCGGAAAAATGGGGGTTGCAAAATGGCTATGGAAAATAGCTGGGTTGCGATGCTATTACCTCGTGATATTCGCACCCTTTCTGATGAGGATCTGATAGAGGGAATTAAGGAGATAAAAGAAGAATACGGTGAAAGGCTGGTTATACTCGGGCATCATTATCAGAGAAAGGAGATAGTGCATCTTTCGGACTACCGTGGTGATTCGCTGGCGCTTGCACGCAGGGCTGCAAGTCTTGAAAAGGCGGAATTCATCGTCTTTTGCGGTGTTGAATTTATGGTGGAGACAGCCGCTATGCTCTGCCGCCCCGAACAGGTCGTAATACATCCTGCACCGAACGCTGGCTGTCCACTTGCAGATATGGCAACCCTTGCGGATGTTACACGCGCCTGGGGTGACATCGCATCGGTGGTTAACATAAAGCGCGTTATCCCCATTACGTATGTTAATTCCTCTTCGGAAATCAAGGCATTCTGCGGCGAAAGGGACGGCATCATCTGCACATCTTCAAATGCGAAAGAGGTGATTGAATGGGCACTTGGGCAAGGTGAACGTTTCCTCTTTATGCCTGACGAAAACCTCGGACGTAATAGCTGCAATGCGTTAGAAATCCCTCGCGACAGGATGGTCGTGTGGGACCAGACGCTCCCTTCGGGCGGTTGCGACGCAGAAGCGATTCAACGCTCAAAGGCGATACTCTGGAAGGGATATTGCCACGTCCATACGGATTTTACTCTGCAGCAGGTGAAGCTTGCACGGGAGAATTATGCCGGTTGCCGTGTGGTTGTGCATCCCGAATGCCCCGAGGAGGTCGTTGACGCCGCGGATGCAAATGGCTCAACTGCCTTTATTGTAAAGTATGTCGAGGATGCCCCCGCCGACTCCACAATCGTAATCGGCACGGAGATAAATCTCGTTTCAAGGCTTGCGGACGAAAATCCGGATAAAAAGGTTGTCGAACTTTCCTGCTCACCCTGCCCCGATATGGCGCAGGTGAATCTCCGCAACCTTTACTGGGCGCTCAAGAATATAGGCAAAGTCAACGTTATCGAGGTTGATGAACGCATCAAGGCAAGTGCAAGGGTCGCACTCGAACGTATGCTTGCAATCAAATAGACATTATAGCCACAAATAAGGGTAAAAATCTGCGTCATCTACGAAATTCACCATGGGCGAATGTTCCATCTGTGGCTTGTATCTCCGTTTCTCTCATCGCATTGAAAGTGACGAGTCTTTGTTATGGGAAGAGTAAATATGCCGGTGATTTTTCCGCGGGAGGAGTGGGATGCTGAGCCTCCTGATTACGCCCGTATGAAGCGCCATAAGATTCGCTTCATTACACTGCATCATTCTGGCATTCGCTATGATGGCGAAATTTCACCTGCCGAACATATGAAACAATTACAGGATTTCAGCTTCCATAAAAAAAATTGGCCCGATATTCCCTATCACTTCAAGATTGACCTTGAAGGCAATTGCTGGGAGGGACGAGAGCTCGCCTTTTGCGGCGAGACAAATACCGAATACGACCCGACCGGGCACGCCTTGATTTGCCTTATGGGAAACTATGAGGAGCAGATTGTATCGCCTTGCCAGCTCGATGCCGTTGTGCATCTCTGTGCGTGGCTATGCGCCACCTATAATATTTCACCCGCATTCATAAAGGGGCACAGGGACTATGCAAAAACGCTCTGTCCCGGCGAGGATTTTTATGGCTATATAGCCAATGGCACAATCCGCCATCGCGTTGAGGAACTGCTACGTGAATCTGAACAAACTGCAAAATACACTACTTGATGAGATCGCCGCCACAGATAGATTCGGAAAACTTAAAGGAGAGCTTTTCTCCACAAAGGCTAACTTAAGTATAACGGGGCTTCTGGGTTCATCTCTGGCTTATGTATTGGCGGCGCTTTCCCGCGAGACCTCGCGCCCTTTTTGCATCCTGACGTCAAGGCGCGAACGCGCCGGTGAAATCTTCGGCGACCTGGAATTCTTCGGTATAAATTCTGTCTTTCATTTCCCCGCATGGGAAATCCTCCCTTATGAAACCGAAGAACCACACATCGAAATCGCTGCTAAACAACTCGATACCTATCACGCCCTCACGCGCATAAAGCGAGGAGAGAAATTCACCTCCAGCAATGCCCCTTTCATTGTTGCCCCGATTGAGGCTATATTTCCCAAACTCCTTCCGCTTGAATATTTCGAGCGACATTGCATAAGGCTATCGTGGGGCGATGAGGTTGATACGGAGAGACTTGCCCATCGCCTGACAGAATCCGGTTATGAGAGGACAACTGTCGTTGAAAGTCGCGGCGAATTCAGCATTCGTGGCGGCATCATAGACATATTCCCGCTTACGGAACCCGACCCCGTGCGCCTCGATTTGTTCGGACGAGAGATTGAATCAATCCGCCACTTCGATTGTTACACGCAACGCTCCAACAAAGCACAAGACGCCATTGAAGAAATCACAATCCCCCCTGCGCACATCGCTGAACTTATACGAAAAGCCCTGAACGAAAATCTCCCCCTCGCAACATTTTTAGAATGCCTCGATGAAAGCACCATCCTGATACTTGATGAACCCGATGCCTTTATCCAGCAGCATAAACGTCTTGAGGAACTGGTCGAGCGGGAATATGCCCGTTCAATCGCACAGGAAGAAAAGCCGCCCCTACCCGATGCACTTTACACAAACTGGGAAATGCTCTCGGATGAGGCGCAGCGCTTTCAAACAATCTCCCATACCGCACTCCCGATTGAAGATTCCTCCGCCATACACCCTATCCGTTTCACGACGTTATCTTTTGAGGACATTACGCCTTCCCTCGATTGCTACCTTGACCTTATGAAGAATAAGCAAAGGGAGAATTATGTGATTAACGTGGTCTGCGATAATGAGGGGCAGGTGCAGCGTTTTGATGAGCTTTTGCGGGAACGTGAATTGAGTGCGGTGCAATTTAATCCCGAAAAACGTGAAGTCTCGGATTGGCAACCCCGCAGCGTTATCGAGGGCGCAAGAGACATTATTTTATCCATTGGCAATCTCCACGAGGGGTTTATATTCCCCGATGCACGCATCCTGCTCATTACAGACCGCGAGATATTCGGTCGTTACAAGCGCCGCCACATATACCGCAAGATATACAAAGGGATGCCGATTGCGGCGCCGTCCGAGATAAGGCGCGGCGATTACGTTGTCCACATTGAGCACGGCATCGGTAAATTCCTCGGCATCAGGACACAGAATATTGATGGGCGCAACGTTGACCTTTTAGAGATTCTCTACGCACATAACGCAAAACTCCTCGTGCCGCTGGACAAGATAAAATATGTCCAGAAATATTCAATTGTTGAAAACATTCAGCCTCCTCTGGATGAGCTTGGCAGTAAGCGCTGGCTCGCCCGGAAAAAGAAGACAAAAGAAAAGATTGAGAAAATGGCGGGAGAACTGCTCGACCTCTATGCGCGGCGCGCCCTGGCGCGCGGACATCCCTACGATGCCGATACCGTCTGGCAGAGCGAATTTGAATCTTCTTTTATCTATCAGGAAACGCCCGACCAGTTGACGGCTATCCAGCAGGTGAAGCGAGACCTCGAATCCGAAAAACCGATGGACCGCCTCGTGTGCGGCGATGTGGCTTATGGCAAGACCGAGGTCGCCATCCGCGCCGCATTCAAGGTCGCGCAGGAGGGGAAACAGGTCGCCATCCTCGCTCCAACAACTATCCTCTGCCAGCAGCATTACAAAACATTCTCCGAGCGATTTGCCGAATATCCGTTCAAA
Source organism: uncultured Candidatus Sumerlaeota bacterium (assembly GCA_964526215.1). GTDB lineage: Bacteria > Sumerlaeota > Sumerlaeia > MWCT01 > MWCT01 > CAZGKP01. The sequence continues at coordinate 39,659 of CAZGKP010000001.1, read as the reverse complement.
GTCGAGATGTTGAGCCGCTTCCGTACCCGTTCCCAGCAGCAGAAGATTCTGCAAATGCTCAAAAACGGCGAGATTCACATTATTATGGGCACGCACCGATTGCTTTCAAAGGACGTGGAGTTCCTCGACCTGGGGCTGGTTGTTGTGGATGAAGAGCAGCGTTTTGGAGTGCGGCACAAAGAACGACTGAAAGATCTGCGTGCTTCAGTGGATTTTCTGACGCTCACCGCAACGCCAATCCCGCGCACACTTTATATGGCACTATCGGGCTTGCGCGATCTGAGCATAATCAATACGTCGCCGCCTGACCGCCTCCCGATTCGCACAAAAATAATCCACTGGGATGATGAGATGATTCGCGAGGCAATCCTTCGCGAGCTCAATCGTGGCGGGCAGATATTCTTCGTCCATAATCGCATACACAGCATCAATCAGGTGGCAGAGCGCTTGTTACAGATTGTCCCCGACTTAAACCTCGCCATTGCACACGGGCGTCTGAATGAACGTCAGCTTGAAAAAGTGATGCTCGATTTCATTGACCGCAAATACGACCTTTTGCTCTCAACAACCATCATCGAAAACGGACTCGATATTCCCAATGTAAATACGATGATTATTAATCGAGCCGACGCATTCGGGCTGGCACAATTGTATCAGTTGCGCGGCAGGGTGGGGCGGGACGTGAAGCGTGCTTACGCATATCTCATCACGCCCACAGGAGAAGCCATCACCGATGCCGCCGTAAAGCGACTCGCCGCTATCGAAGAATTTACCGAACTTGGCGTCGGATTCAACATCGCTATGCGTGATTTAGAGATACGCGGGAGCGGTAACCTCCTGGGCAAGGAACAGCACGGCTGCATCTTGTCTGTCGGATTCGACTTTTACTGTTCGCTTTTAGAAAAGACCGTCAAGCGACTGAAGGGCGAGGTGGTTGAAGAAGAGCGACCGGTAGAGATAAAATGGAGCATTGCCAGCCACATACCGGCAGATTATATCCCGGTTGAGGCGCAGAGAGTTGGAATATACAAGAGGTTATCCGAGGCAACTGTGCTCGAGAAAATCGCCGACATTCGTGAAGAGCTCCGCGACAGGTATGGCGTATTGCCGGGAGCGGTAGAGAATCTCCTGAAAATAGCCGAGTTAAGGGTAATGACTTCAAATTTAGGTTTAAGAAAAATCATCCTCACCTCACGAGGCTTCAAGGTAGCGACAGAGGGTAGGGGAGAGGAGACTAAGAAAGTTTCAGAAATGCTCCATCACGCCCGAAAGACGCTCAAAGACCGTCTCCGCATAGATACAGAAGACAACGCCGTCATCCACATTCAGTATCCCGCCTGGCAGAGTCAGCCGCAATTAGACAAAGCCCTCGAGTTCCTTCGTGCTATGTATTAAAGAATCCCGGACTTTAGCGTTTTTTTGTTCTTTTATTTTGCCACGTCAGACAAATTTTCACCGGCTGTTTTTTTATTTAACCACGGAGAGCGCGGAGAGGTAATGCAAAATCTGGGTTAGAGCAGGCATCTGGCTTCTTTGTAAATTTCCGGAAACTCCACCACAATTGACCCGAACCTCACCGAATTTCTCTCTTTATGGAAAATGGGATTTGACTAACCTGACGCGCCCTGTGGAAAATTGCCGGTTTCTCAAAAAGGGCTTGATTGCTCCTGCTCTTTTGGTTATTGAGGTTACAAGATTTCACCAGAATACATCGGGTTAAAAATGAGAATTCGATTGCAGAGCATTGTAGCGGGGATTCTATATCTCTCTCTCGTATCGGGTTCGTGGGCGCTTAAGACAGACCTTCTGTGGGTGGAAACTGACCTTTCCCTTAACGCTAATGGACGCACCGTTATCGTGTATAAAATCCGCTACCGTGTTTTGTCCGGCAAGATGCACGGCTTCTACTTTGAACCCTCGGAAACGACCCCGATATTTGATTACACATCCTGCAAGGCGATGGATGCGCAGAATCACCAATATCCACTCTCGATAAAGAAGGTGGGTAAAAAGAAATACGACATCATCCTGACGGGTGGCAAGGCTCTCGGTGGCGATGCTACGTTTATTGTGGTCTATGCCGCCGACCTTGCCCGCGATGGCTACCTTGCTTATACCACCGCTAAAACCGGCGAAAAACTCGTCGTCTTAAACTGGTCAACCATTGGCTGGGATGAACCGCTGGAACATTATACCCTCTATGTGCACTATCCTATTGAGATTGAGAAAACCGAGATGAAGCCCGAAGATATGGAACAATTCACCTTCCGCACGGAAAAATGGATGAACAAACGTTATCTCATATCTTACTACGGACAGCCCTACAGGGGAAAGAACTGGCTGACTGTGCGCCTGCACTGGAAAGACGTCCCGCGAAAAAAGGGACTCCACGTCCAGCAATATATAGACGCGAAATATTTTTCACTTACGCCCCCGGCGAGACGCAGAGCCGGACGTCGCGGAGCACCGCATCGCGTAGTGCGACACGAGCCAGAACGCGAAAAATTTCCCCTTGGCGGTTTTGCCATCATCGGTGCATTGATGAGCCTTGGAGCAATCCTCGCCGGTAGAAAAGTCAGGTCTCAGAGAATCGCCCTTGAAAGTGTGCGGGAGGTGATGTGGGAACGAGCCGACTGGGTGCCTCCCAAAATCCAGGTTGCCAGCTTCCGTAAAACGGGCAAAGTTGCCGAACTGAATGACTTCGAGGGCGCACTCCTCCTTGAAATGCCGGTGAAACGCATCCTCGCCGTCCTGCTATATTCGATGAATGAGCGCGGACTCATCCACATCATTTCACCAACGCCGTTGCGAGTTGAACGTGGGCAAAACCCGATTTCTCCTCCCGCAAATGATTATGAAAAGGGCATCCTTGCCGCCATCCGCCCCGATAATACACTTGAGCGGGAAACGGTGAAGGGCATCCTTATCGAGGCGGTTGATAATATCCAGAGAAAGGCGTGGGATTGCGACATCGAGGCGACAAAGAAATACTGTCGCTCACGGCTTGAGGCACCTCCACCCAAACCACCGGAAGAAGAGAGATTCGAGGAAGAGGAAGGACAGATGTATGGGTTCCGTTTTAGACTGCGCGAATACGATATGCTCGAGGAATCTGTCTGTGAGGCTGATATCGTGCCGGAAGACGCGGCGACTTATGCGACATTCATTTCATCCGACGCCTGCCATAGTGCCTGCTACGTCCACACCGCCTGCCACAATGCCTGTCACGATGCCTGCCACAGCGCCTGCCATTCTGCGTGCCACAGTGCGTGTCATTCCGCCTGCCACTCGGCGTGCGTCAGCGGAGGTGCCCACTGATGCGCCCTGAAGACCTCAAGTGGATTGATTCGTTCGTCCGGGAAATCAAACCTTATATCTATGTGCGCCGGGAAGATGCCCTGCTTATCCTTGTGCCGAATCAGGCGCATAAACTGAACCGCACCGGTGTGTGGCTTCTGAAGGAACTGCTTGCAGGTCGCTCAATTTCCGATTTGTTAGAGAGTGTCCCCGATGATGCCGGGGCGCGGCGCGAGATTCATTACTTCTTTTGCGACATCCGCGCCGCCGTGATGGGATGCCTCCGGGAAGGCTCTGGGCGGCTCGGCATCGAAGAAGTAGAATTCAAACCACCCATAAATACTCTCCCCGTCCTGAGCGAGATTGCCATTACGTATCGTTGTAATCTACGTTGCCGATTTTGCTATGCGGGAGGTAATTTCCCCAAATTTCCCGAACTTGATACATCTGGTGTGAAGCACATCCTCGATATCATTTACAATGACGCCCGGGTGCCCAGCACAAGCTTCACAGGCGGTGAACCGACACTCCGTGAAGACCTTGAGGAACTTATTCACTATGCCCGCAAACTCGGTATGCGCACCAATCTCATCACGAACGCCACACTCTTAACCACCGAGCGCGTGAAGCGCCTGAAAGCCGCCGGGTTGAACAGCGCACAGGTGAGCCTTGAGGCGTCAATGCCAGCGCTCCACGACCGAATTGTCGGCGTCCGGGGGGCATTTGAAAAAACCCTTCGTGGTCTCGATGCTCTTCGCGAGGCTGGCATAACCGTCCATACAAATACCACCCTGAACGCCCTGAATGCCCGGGATGCCGCAAATGGTTTTGTGTCATTTGTGAAGTCGCTCGGACTGGACAGATTCTCTATGAATCTGATGATACCCTGCGGTGCGGCGGTGGGCTCTCTGGACGAACTCCGACTTGCCTATTCGGACCTGCCGCCTATCATTCTCGCCATAAAAAAGAAGGCACACCGGGCGGGCATAAGATTTTTGTGGTATTCACCAACCCCTTATTGCATATTCAATCCGATTGCCGAAGGTCTCGGGAATAAATCGTGCGCCGCCTGCGATGGGCTTTTAAGCATCGCTCCCGATGGCAGTATCCTGCCCTGCTCCAGTTATGATGAGAGCGTGGGCAACTTATTGAAGCAGCCGTTTCGGGATGTCTGGAACGGGAAGCGTGCCCGTTTCTTTAAGGAGAAACGATTTCTACCTGCGCCCTGCCAGAACTGTGAATACAAAGAGATTTGCACCGGGGCCTGTCCCCTATACTGGCGCACCGAAGGCACCGACGAACTGAATAAGTAAAAAGTAAAAAGGCAAAAGGTAAAAAAAGCGCAGTGCATACAACGGACAACTGACTGTTGACCCTGGACTAATGATAGATGACTATACACATTCTGTCAAAAGGGGGGAAGAACAGTGAGTGGGTACACGACAAGGTTTGAGAATAGGCGTTCCGGCAAGGAACGGCGGGACTGGGATGAATTTGTGCTCCATAACCGCAGAGATGGCAATGAGCGGCGCGCCGGTAAAGAGCGGCGCCGGACTCAAAAGCCATTCCCCGAAGATGATCGGCGGAAGAGAAAAACCGAAGAGGAGCAATCCACCTCTCAGGGTCGAAGACACAAGCGCGTCCCTCATTATTACACCACTCGGGAGGCGGCGGAGAGAACCGGCATCTCTCTCGGCACCTTGCTTTTATGGATAAGGAATAAGGTGCTGGATGACGCCCGGATTCACCGCGACAGATTTGGCAGGCGCGCCTTTACAGAGGCGGATATTGACAGGATTTTCGCCATTAAAAAGTCGGAGGGATGGGAGTAAGATGTCCTCCGCTACATATCCCCACAAAAAAAAGGTGGGTTTCTTTATCTTCCCATCAATGCCTTTCTCAAAGCGTGCTCCCCTGATAGTTCTTTCCTTTTTCGCAGGGATTGCTGTGCAAATCAATTACTTTGTTCCGGGGAGCGCAATTGTCCTCTTCGGTATTCTGCTTTCCCTGGTGAAATCCGTAACCAATGCACCTGCTACCAGAATCGGCGCCGATAGTGAGTGGAAGGACGTAACCGTTGAGGAATTTGGACGCATCAACGACCTTATGAAAGGCTCGGCAAGGTGGGCAAACTGTATTTACAACATAGCCTCCCCAAAGGGGATTTTCTTTTTGCTCGCCTTACTGGGAGGCTCAATTCTTACCGGATGGCTATTGCTCCGTTTTAATTATAGCCGCCTGGCAGACGTCTGGCTCAAGGACAGTGCGGCGTTCCTCGTCCTCTTTTTCGCGGTCGGGAGGAGAGATGTCTATAGACCCAAAGACCTCCTTATCAAGGTCAAGGCGCTCCAGAACATCATTCAGTTGATGCGTGAAAATCCCGACCCGGGAATTGTCCTGTCCCCGAAGCTCGAGATTGCGCGGATGAGGGGCGATGCCCAAATCCCCGGGAATGCCAGATTATTCATAAAGTTTAAGCCCGCTCCGGAAGACTTTATGGCTCTGCAGATTCAGGTCTCTATCAATAGGGTAGGCTCAAAGCGATATCCTTACCTTTATGCCGTGTTTGTGGCAAAAAAGGGATTCGATTTTCGGAAACGCATCAGGCGCGGCAGGGCGGTAAAGGTCTTAAAGGACATCAGGGAACGCACCCGATACAATCTTGAGCCGAAAGAAACCGGGGAGGTTGACGTGCTGGTTTTTCGACAGCACACAACAAAGCGCAGTGGCTATTACACTAATGCACGCAAACAGCGTAAGCTCGCAAGAGATGCCCTATCTCTTGCGCGAGCGATTTTTGCAGACAACAACCCGGACAAATCAGAATAGTGAATATGAGTTACATTTCGCAATCTACAATCTACAATTTGCCCGCCACGGCGCGTCCACCACGGCGCATCTTCGATCTTCGACAATCCGCAATCCGCAATTGCAAAATACCCCGTAACGGGTAAAGAAGGGACTAAAGGGTGTTCTGGAAATATCTTACGTATGCCTTCACCATCGGTGGCTATTTAGTTGCACTCGGCTTTGTGCTGAGGGTCTTAAAGCACAAACGGGAACCGGTAGCGGCACTCGCCTGGATTCTTGCCATTATTTTCCTGCCATACGTAGGGGCAGTTGCGTTTCTCCTTTTTGGACAGGACCACATAGAGCGCCCCCTCGCCCAGAAAAAGAGGCAGCGCCGTACTTTCCGTGCCCTTCGACCATTCCCCACACGCAAGACATCTACCGCTCCACTCAAGGAGTTACCGACTGACTGGGAAGCCTTCCGGAAATTGATGAAACACCTCGGCGGTTTCCCCGTTACTGATGGCAATTCCGCTACATTCTATTATGACGGTCTCTCCGCTTATGGGGCGATGCATAACGCAATAGAATCCGCCCAGAGACAAATCTCCCTCCAGACATACATCCTCCAGCCCGATAGAGTAGGGCGCAATTTTATCGCACACCTTTCACAAAAAGCCCGCGGGGGCGTGAAAGTCAGACTGCTGTATGATGCGATTGGTTCACGCAAACTCCCGGCAAGAGTCCTGCGTCCCCTTGTCAATGCGGGTGGAACGGCGGTGCCCTTTATGCCCGTCAACATTTTGAGACGCCGCATTCAGATAAACCTGCGAAACCACAGAAAAATCCTCGTGGTGGATGGCAGAGTGGGCTTTGTGGGCGGGCTAAATATCGGCAGGGAATATATCGGTCAAGACCCGCGCCTGGGTGCCTGGCGCGATACACATATGCGCATAGTGGGTCCGGCTGTTGAAAGCCTTCATCACGCATTTGCCGAAGACTGGCACTTCGCCACCGGTGAGCACATTGAGATAGAAAAACTCTCGCCGCTCCCATCGGACATTGACTTCAATCATCATCTCCAGATAATTGCGGCTGGACCCGACCAACGCCTTAATGCAATAAGGAAGTGTTACTATGCGGCAACCGTGCGCGCACGACGACGCTTATGGATGTCCACACCCTATTTTATCCCCGACGAGAGCCTGATTGACAGCCTGCGCACAGCCGCCCTCACCGGCGTTGACGTCCGACTACTCACACAGGGCGCTCCGCCCGACAAGTGGCTGCCCTTTCTGGCTTCTCGCTACTACTGGGATGATATGCTCGCATCTGGTGTGCGGATATGGCAATACGGGCGTGGGATGTTCCATGCAAAGGTCTTAATCATTGATGGTATTTTAGCATCTGTCGGCACCGCAAACCTCGACATCCGGAGTCTCCGACTCGATTTTGAGGTAAACTGCTTAATTTACTCGCGCCCACTGGTTTCAGGGCTTGAGAAACAATTTCTGAAAGACCTCTCCTTTTCGCGCGAGGTTACAAGGGAAAGATTACAGAAGCGTTCGGGATGGGTTCAGGCTGCCGAAAACGCCTGCCGCCTACTTTCTCCACTACTTTGATCCCCTGTGGCTCTGGTGGGCATTCATAATTGGTATCTGATAAGAGCCTATCCCAGAACCTGGGAAACAAGCAACCATAATGACATCCCACCAGGGGCGCGCCTGCGGCTATAACATCTCTTATTTTAAGAAATATTGGAAATTGGAAATTGCAAATTGAAAATTGCAAACTGGGTTAGCCCCTCCAAAGCCCCGGGTTATACGACAAGGTTCAAGAGCTTTTTCGGGACGTAAATGACTTTTCGCAAGGGCTTGCCTGTGATGTGTTTTTGGACGCGACTTTCAGCAAATGCCTTTTCTTTGATATACTCTTCATCTGCATCCGCCGGGACGGTGAGGCGCGCCCTTACTTTGCCGTTCACCTGAACAACTATCGTAATCTCTTCAAATGCCGCCGCTTTTGCATCATACTTGGGCCACGTCTCTAATGAGATGGATTGTGTGTATCCGAGCCTGCTCCACAATTCCTCCATCAGGTGCGGCGCAAATGGCGATAGTAATAGAAGGAGCATTCGGACTGCCGTGAATGCAGCCTTCTTTGAGACATCTGTATCACTTATCCTGTAAGCCGAAATGCCGTTCAGGAATTCCATTGCGGCGGCAATGGCGGTGTTGAAGTGAAAACGCTCGGTTATGTCGTTCGTTATGCGGCGAATGGTGATATGCGTCAGGCGATTGAGGTTACGCGCCGCCTCATCATCTGCCTGCCCCAATGCCGAAATTTCGCAGAGCCGCTTTCCCTCTTTCAAAACCGCCTCATTTGCAATAACATAACGCCACAGACGATTCAGGAAACGCGAGCATCCCTCCACACCCTTATCGCTCCATTCTAATTCCTTCTCGGCTGGCGATGCAAAAAGAATAAACAGGCGTAGTGCATCCGCACCGAGTTTTTCGATGAGGGCGGCAGGGTCAACGGTGTTCCCCAGCGACTTTGACATCTTGACGCTGCGCATCTGAACCGGGCAGCCATGGCGCGGGCAGTTGCCGTCAATCGGCGCATCCACCGGCATCGCCGCCCTGCACTGCGGGCAATACGGCGCCTCTTTGCAGACCATCCCCTGAGTGAATAGATTCTTAAATGGCTCGCCGCGTTTTGTATAGCCAATGTCACGCAAGACCTTTGTAAAAAAGCGTGCATATAAGAGATGGAGAATTGCATGTTCTACACCACCAATATACTGGTCAACCGGCATCCAGCGCGCATCCGTCTCCGGTGAAAATGGCAGCCCGCTATTCTTCGGGTCGCAGTAACGAAAAAAATACCATGACGAATCAACGAATGTATCCATCGTATCGGTCTCGCATCTGGCGGGACCTCCGCACCTCGGGCAAGTCGTGTTTATATATGTCCCCGATGTATTTATGGGATTGCCCCCTGCTGCAAAATTGACATCTGTAGGGAGCAGCACCGGCAGTTCGCTCTCCGGCACACCGACCGCACCGCACTTGTCACAATAAACAATCGGGATGGGCGTGCCCCAGTAGCGCTGACGTGAGATGAGCCAGTCGCTCAACCTGTATTGAATGCTCCATTTGCCAAGCCCCTCTTCCTCAACAAAGTCTGCGATTTTCCTAATTCCCTCAGTTGATGAAATGCCGGTGAATTGCCCGGAGTTCACCTGAATACCGGGTTCAACATAAGCGCCCTGCATACCGGCACCGTCATCGGGACATCCCATTGCGAGCCACTCCTTTACGAGGGCTTTCTGTTCGGGGGAGATTGCCTGATTGGGTGCCGGGCGGATGACGACCTTCACGGGGATGTCATATTTTTTTGCGAACTCGAAGTCGCGCTGGTCGTGAGCGGGGACAGCCATAATGCATCCCGTGCCGTATTCCATAAGAACGAAATTTGCAGTGAAGAGTTTCACGTGTTCGCCGGTGAGGGGATTGATAGCCTCCCTGCCGAGCCATACGCCCTTCTTCTCGCGGTCTTCGGCGGTGCGGACGCTTCTATCCTGAACGCACACGCGATTGACGAATTCCCGCACCTTCGCCTCCCGGGATGTTCCGGCGGCGAGCTCGAGTGTGCGCGGATGCTCCGGCGCAAAGACCATAAAAGTTACGCCATAGAGAGTGTCGGGGCGCGTTGTGAATATCGGGATATTTTTGTCCTCGTCGCTACGAGGGTTAACCAGCTCGAAATTCACCATACAGCCCTCGCTCTTGCCAATCCAGTTGCGCTGCATAATGCGCACATGCTCGGGCCAGCCTGTGAGATTATCGAGTTCGGAGAGGAGTTCCTCGGCGTAAGCGGTGATTTTGAAGAACCACTGGGTGAGCTGGCGAATCTCGACTTTTGTATCAGTGTGTCGCCAGCACTTGCCGTCAATCACCTGTTCATTCGCCAGCACAGAGTTGCAGTCGGGGCACCAGTTGACGGCAGCCTGTTTGCGGTAGGCAAGTCCCCGCTCTAACATCTTCAGAAAGATTAACTGATTCCATTTGTAATAGTCGGGATAGCAGGTAGAGATGAAGCGTCCCCAGTCATAAGAATAGCCCATCCGTTTGAGGCTTGCGATCATATCTTCGATGCAATTCTGAGTGAAGGCGGCGGGATTTATGGGTTTGCCCTGTTCGCGTGCAGCCTTATTAGCGGCGTTCTCGGCGGGGAGACCGAAGGCGTCGAACCCCATCGGGTAAAGGACGTTATGCCCGCGCATCCGCATAAAGCGTGCAACGGCATCACCGATGGAGTAATTGCGCACGTGCCCCATATGGAGTTTTCCGCTTGGGTATGGAAACATCTCCAGGAGGTAATATTTCGGGCGAGCATCATCATCACGAGTCTGGAAGAGACCCTTTTCCTCCCATAATCTCTGCCATTTTTTCTCAATTTCCTCGAACGGATAAAAATTTCTTTCGTTCACAAAAATCTCCCAATTTCCTAATTAAAACTGCCCCAAAATTTATCAGATTCTGGTGAACCGATTATGGTAAGAGCAAGAAAAAAAACGCTACCCCCTCACACCTTCGGGGGACGGATGCGGCATCGGCGCAGTAATTCTATCATCCCTAGGATAGTGAAATATAACACCCCGAATGCTATCACCCGCCACGGCTGGGCAATCCATAATCCTGATGACTTGAAAACCTGAGCCCGAATCACTTCTTTTGTAATCCCTAAACGTGGCATAGGGAAAAAGGTGGTGATTGTGGCGCCAAGGACATAAACCGCTACCATAGTTCCCCACCCCTTCTGCAGCGCCTCTTTTTCCTTCTTCGTAAAGGATTCGAGCACCACCGATGGAAACTTGGCAAGGGTCAGTATCCAGAAGGAAAGCAGGGGCCACAGACTGCCGTATATTGCTGAAAAACCCCCCGCAAATAAGGAGTAGAAAAGTAGCATTCCGGCGAAAGCCATCGCCTTTTTCTTCTTCGGCAGATTCGATATTCCCACAGAACCGAGAAAACCGGTGGAATGCATCACAATAAATTCCAGGAGCATAACGAACATAAGATAGCGCACCGCCCTCTGTCCGAAGGCATAAGGGTAAACCCAGGTAACAAGAAAGGTAACGGCGAGGGCAAAGTCGGGTGCCGACGAAATAAATCCTTTCAATGTCAAACGATATTTCGTCTTTGCTGTCATCTCTCCATACGCGATTTTAGCTTCAGTTCACCCCCATTAACTCGTTAATGCGCGAAACTGTGAGAAGGAGGGTTAAGATTTCCCCAATATTCAGGTAATAGGGAGCCGTAATGTTAGATTTGGATTTGAGGAAATCTCTGCGCCATTGCGATTGATTTTTTCAATGCCGGACGCTACTTGCTCGGATTTTCAGAGGGGAGTTTTGCTTCCAGATGCTCAATGCGTTTTTGTAATTCCTTGAGAGATTCAATCAGTTTCGGCAGTCGCCGCCACATCGTTTCGTTTTTTAAGTATTCCCTTGCCGGCATTCCTATCATCCCTATGAGCTTTGTCCCGTCGGGTGTATCTTTACTGACCCCGCACTTTCCGGCGACCATAACTTTATTGCCAATATTGATATTATCCCTGATGCCCGCCTGCCCGCCGAAGATGCACCCCGCACCGATTTTTGTTGAACCTGCAATCCCTACCTGACTCGCCATCAGACAATACGGACCGATATGCACATTGTGGGCGACCTGTATCAGGTTGTCGAGTTTGGTGCCACGACAGATGCGGGTCTCGGTGACAGATGCGCGGTCAATACAGGTATTGGCGCCAATCTCCACATCATCTTCAATCACCACGTGTCCCACCTGCGGGATTTTTGTCGGCACACCATCTATCACCTCGTATTTGAAACCGTCGCTACCGATGATGACACCCGGATGCAATATGACGCGATTGCCAATCTCACAATTGCGTAAAATTGTTACCCGCGGATGGAGGAGGCAATTGCACCCGACTTTTACGTCCCGCCCGATATATGATAGCGCGCCAATGAGTGTGTTGTCGCCAATCTGTGCGCCGTCCTTTATGATGGCAAGTGGCTCGACCGTAACATTTCCCCCGAAGTGTGCACCCGGAGCGATGAGGGCGGTTTTATCGCAGAGACCGGTCGGCATCGGTTCGGGATAAAATTCGCCGAGTAGCACAATCACCGCCTTCCATACGTTCTCGACGCGGAGCAGAATTTTGCCCGGCATCTGGAAATCTTTCGGTGCGAGGATGGCGGCGGCTTTACTTGCCTTTGCCTGCGAGGCATATTTATGCGATGTGATAAAGGCGATGTCGTTATCGGTTGCGGCTTCAAGTGTAGTGAAGCCGGAAACGAACTTATCCCCGGCACTCAATGGGTCAATTTCCGCACCAAGTTTTTCCGCAAGTTCCTTTAATGAAAAAGTTTTATTTTCGCTCTTTGCCATCTTGCACTTCCTTTAATATAATTGCAAGTTTGTTGCGCGCAACGGCTCCGCAAATGGATTCCAGCCCTGTGGACCGACGTAAACATAATCGAAGTCCGCCTCTTTTAATTGATACCCGAAAAGCCAGAAGCAACCGGTCTGGAATGTGGAATCCGTGAGTTCCCAGTTCACCACGTCATCAGCGCCGCCTGTCGTGCCCACTTTTGTGGCAATTTGCGTCCCGTTGCAATCAATGCTCACGTAAAATGTCTCGCCGTTTGAGAATGTGTGCGAGACCTGTTTATTCTGGATGATAGCCCAGGTATCGCTACGGCGCAGGTTTACCTTCTGGTCGGCGTCGCCGGCTTTGAATGAGAGACTATATCCCGCGCCGGATTGAGTGCGGAAGCGGATTTCGGCATTTGCCTCGCTTGAGCCGCCCTGGGTGCTGTCGGTGTCAACAATTATGAGTTTCGTATGGATTGCAAAGTCGGAATAGGTCTCGTAGTCGCCATTGTATATCCCGCCGTAAGAGGCGCCGGATGAACCAACGAGTCGCAAAAATCCGCCCGATTGCGTGATGGAGAATCCGCCCTGCGAATAGAGTTTCCAATCGGGTTCAGGCGGTGATGTATCAACCGCCGTGCCCTCAAAGAAATCACACCAGGTCGAGCCGGGCAGCGGTGTCGGCGTGGGCGCAGGCGGTGTGGGTGTCGGGGTCGGTTCGGATGTATCCCAGCGATAAGCGTGTGTGAGGGCATCGTCGAGGTCGGCGAGAATCTGGCTCTTGTAGGGATTGCTGTCCCCATCAATATTCCAGTCGTCGCAATGAGAGCACCAGCGGTAAAAATTTATGCAATGATAGCGCGGTTTTCCCTCGGTGGCGGCAACGGTGCGATTGTAATTATCTATCTCGTGATATATCTCCTGAACCCAACCAGACTCGTAATGTGCGGCGGGATTTTCCGGGTGCCCGCCCTTCCAGTAATACATCCCATTGCACTCGGTGGCATACAGGGGCAGACTGTAGAGCAATGATGGTATCCCGTAATTTACCCAATCCTTATAGACATAGAACGAGCTGTAGAGGAGCTGCCCGGCGGCGTTCATCTGTGCGGTGCTGTGGATGTCTGAATAATTATAGCCGCGCGAGGTTATGTGAAGGGCGATGCCGTCAATACCACCCGATGAATGAATGGCGGTGAGCATCTGATTCATATACTGAACCCAGTTGAGGGGATTGCCGTCGTGTGTATATGAGCTGAGCGTCCCGCTGCCGTAAGGACCTGCCCAGGGTGCAAGTGCCTGACTGCAAACCTTATGCGTGGGGCGAACCGCCTTTATGGCATCGTAGCACAGGCGGAAACAGTCGGCGTAGCTCTGCGGCGAGACGTAAGCCTTGTGATTGCCCGATGGCGGCCACTCGCACGCCAGATTTGTCTCGTTGGCGATGACCCAGATTTCGCAGCCCGGAGAATTGGCAACAAAATTTGCACAGCGCGTGGCAAAGTCTGAATAATGCACAGGAAGGGGGATTGTCCCCTCATTAAAATAGCCATTATTGATGCGGCAGATGACCGTGTGACCCCGATTGGAGAACCAGGTGAAATCAACGCCGCCCATATCGCCGGGGTCGTGCCCGACGGCGACCGTCGCCGTGACCCAGCCACGCCCGACTCCCGAAGCATTCTCTATATGCGACAGATATTCTGCGGGGGATGGCTCATGGTCGTGTATGCCATAAAGGAACGGGCACTCATCGGCTGATAAAGTTGCAAAGGGCGCGAGAAAAAGCAGTCCCACCACCTCTATTAAAATTAGCATCCTCGCTCTCATTTTGTAGCAATTTAGCCGCCCGAAAAATTCCCCTTCACTCAATTGAATCCGCATGAGGCGGATAAAACGGACAACTGACAATAAATAAATGAATATACTGGAGGCGGATGTAAATACCGATGCTATTAACGGTACAATTATGGAGGCGAAAACTAACCCCTCAAGCATTTTAAATTGTCAGTTATCTGTTTTAGCTTTTTACTTGCTTGCATCTTCTCTAAGCTGGCTTTCCTTTCAAAGAGCCATATTACATCATTTCTTATATCTCTTTCCCCTGTAATTTTTTATCACGATTGTGTCGCCATTGACCTTTTTCACCTTTTGGTTCAGTCCGTCCTCGGTTGTGAAAGATAGCGTAACCTCGCCTGCAGGGGTTTTGTAAATCACTTCACCGTTTTCGAGGCGTGCGGGGAAGCGGTCTTCGACATCGCCCAATTTTACCACCTCAACACCTTCGGGCGTGGGCAACACGGCGAGCAATGTGGGGGTTTTGCCCGCACTTACCTGATAGATGCCGTAAATCTGCCGTGCGGGGAGCACCTTCTTTGCCCGCCACTTTGTCGCGCGGCGAAACTTGAATATGTAATTGTGCCCCTGACCCAGTCGCTGATAGTCATACAGTTCAAAGCCCTCCTCGCCGAACATATCCATCGCCTGATTCAGACTCCCGATTGGATAAAAGAGTTTTGAAAACTCCTCCGTCGAGAGTTTCTCCTTCCCTTCAAGCTCAACGCCGTAAAAAACGCGGTAGCGATACTCGTAGCGCATAATATTTGCGCAACCCCAAAGCACCATCACACACACCAATAACAGAACAAGACGCCTCATTTTATACCTCCAATCTCCTGCCATAGGCAAATAGGTTTCCCGCTTTATATATCTCCAATTGCACATCGCTGAACGGCTCACAATTTATGTGCACCGAGCAATCGTCTTTGCCGCGGATTTCGCCGGTCTGGAAATTCACCTCGATGACATCGCCGCTTTTTAGACCCGAAGCGCCGATGTTGGGGCACGTCATCAGCGCAAAACCCGAATTTATGGCATTGCGTTTATATATAGCGCCGAATGATTCCCCCATAATGAGCGCGATACCCAGAGAACGGAAACAATCAACCGCCTGCTGGCGAGACGAACCGGCTCCAAAATTTTTACCCACTACAATTATATCACCGGAGCGCGCCTTTTGCGGGAAATCCTTCCATCCCTCAAGATTCCCGAAGGCGAACTTTCCCATCTCGGCTATATCAGTTACGGCAAGGTGGGCATTGTGGAAAATCTGGTCAGTATCTATATCGTTTATGAGATTCCCATCCGGTTCGGCAATGACCCAGATGCGACCAGTAACAATCATTTCGGTGTGCATCGGAGAGTTTCCTTTCAGGCACCTCAAGCGGTTTATCTAAAAGACAGTTTAATTTACTTTTATCTCCCCTCCAAATGCAAACCTTTTTTCACCTCCCGCTCTATGGCAGATTGAACATACCTCGTCTTCCTTGACGTTACCTCAATACTCGGTTAATAAAGAAGCGTAAAAAACGTTAAAGTAAATCAATAAGGAAAGATATTTACAGTCCGCATAACAAAGTTGACCGGGCCCTATTACTGAGGAGAAGTGATTATGAGAATCGTATACGGCGCCGTCAAGCGCATCGGAAACAAAGAGACTCTGCGTCGGTTAGTGGTCGAAGGAGTCGGACTCGGGACGTAATCCGCCCGCCATGGCGCGTCTTTGACCTGAGGCGGAAAAGAGCCGAAAAATGATTTTATGATTGACCAAGATGAGGTTATGGAAATATGTTGTAAATGCACCTCAGGCGTACGGATTGAAATTGACCTGGGGACCACCTTAAACTTGCCTCATTTCTGTCCAGCTTATGGGGAGCACCTCAGCAGGGAGTTCTTGAAACAATAAAGCAAGGGGGGAAGAAAGAAAGACCCAAAGTCGTCAGGAGAATCTCCTTTTCTCCTTGACGGATACTTATCATGAATGACCCCCCTTTGCTCAATAAAGGTGGGGCGGAATATGCCTGTGTTAATCAATCTGTGCCGATGAATCTGCTTGACACCTAAACGGTCTCTTGAATATATTCATCTTGTTCTTTAGCAATCTTCGCCGTTATTTGTGGATGTATTTTCGATAGGGTGAGTGAAAAATGGCTCGTCTCGTTGTTGAATCGGGCGTGGATGGCGGGATGATATTTCCTTTATCCGTCCCTTTAGTCAGTGTGGGGCGCAGTATATCTAATAGCATCCAGATTATAGACCGTAAGATTTCGCGCAGGCACGCCGAGGTTTCTCTCCGGGATGGCAAATACTTCTTCCACGACCTCGATAGCAAAAACGGTAGCTTCATCAATGAAAACCCCATTACAAAAGATACCCTCCTCAAAAACGGCGATAGGATAAAGGTGGGGGAAACCACGCTGATTTATGAATCCGGTCCCGAAGACAGTAGCCTCGTAACCGATACCACATCTCGCTCGGTTAAAATTATCGAGGACCTTGACTGGGGCACCACGCGCGGAACAATTGCCGCAGGCTCCCAACCTTCCCTTGAACTCAAGGTCACACCACCTAAACCCGAATCACTCAAGGACTCCCACAAACGCCTCGCAATCCTGTATCAGGTCGCAGACGCCATTCGCAATATCCTTGACCTCGATGAACTCCTTGAACAGATTATGAACATTATCTATAATGTGATTCAACCTGACCGTGGCTTCATTATGCTTCGCGATGAACACACCCACGAACTCATCCCCAGGACGATTAAGAAGCGAAGCCCCGATGAAGAAGAAATCACCATCTCAAGCACCATCGTTGACCAGTGTCTGCGAGACCGCATATCCATCCTCGTGTCCGATGCCGCCACCGACCGCCGTTTCAGCGCATCCGAGAGCGTTATCCTTAACAAAATCCGCTCCGCAATCTGTTCGCCCTTAATCTATAAGGATGAAATCCTTGGCGTGATTTATGTGGATACACAGAGCCGCATTGTATCCTACAGCAAGGGGGAACTGGAACTCTTGACCGGCATCGCAAACCAGGCGGCGATGGCTATCGCAAATGCAAAACTCCACACCCGTCTGGTCGAACAGCACAAACTTGAAAAGGAGATGGAAATTGCCCGCACCATCCAGATGAATCTCCTGCCAAAGGTATATCCCGCATTAGACGGATTTGACATCTCGGCGATGAGCCTCCCTGCCAAAAAGGTCGGTGGCGATTATTACGATTTTATACAACTGGCAGAGGGACGCTATGCAATTGCAATTGCGGATGTTTCCGGCAAGGGTGTGCCAGCGGCTCTTTTGCTCGCCACCATTCGCGCCACACTCCAGATTGTCGCTCAACAAAAAGATGCGATCGTTACCTCCGTGGTCTCAAAAATGAACCAGATGACGTGCCGCGACGCCACCAATGATATGTTCGTAACAATAGTCTATGGCATCCTCGACCCGGCGAAAAAGATTTTCCAATACACCAATGCCGGGCATTCCTATCCCCTGCTCTTCGATTACGGCAAAGTGAGGCGACTCCAGACCGGTGGCTGTTTTCTGGGGATTATGGAAAATGTGGAATATAAGGCACAGACCATCCGCCTGAAATCGGGGCAGACCCTTGTTCTTTACACCGATGGCGTGACCGATACAATGAATGCCTCCGGGGAGATTTTCGGACTTGAGCGACTCAAAGTTGCGATTCGCTCCAAACTCCAATGCCCCGCGCAGGAGATTCGTGATTTCATATACCAGACCTGTCTTGATTTCCGCAGTGGCACCGAGCCATTTGATGACTTTACGCTCGTAATCCTTAAGGTTGAATAATCATAAGTGTATCATTATGAATTTTCTCGTCAAGTTGATGGCGATTTCTTTATCTCTGCCCGAAATGGAAGGAAAGGAGTTATGAAGTATGCGTAAACGTTTATGGGTTATAGCGGTTATTTTTGCAATGACGGTCAGCGCCCGGGGAAGTGTGCTGACTTACTTCCGCGACCGGGGGGCTGATTTCCTGGATATTTTTCTATTGCGTATAAGTGCGGCAAGGAATGCAAAAGGATTTGGCTTTCGGGCACGCGCAACCGGACTTGCACAAATCGGGGCGATTTATTTCGAGGGCGAACACTTCGGGCTTGATAGGCGCGCCATTGGCGTCTGGAAAGAGCGCCGAGCCGAGGGAGGCATCAGCCTCGCATATTTCACCTCAATCGAAAACGAATCCGTCTGGGGAGACTATTTCCTCGAACCCGATACACCCTGGATGAATTTTCAGGAACGCGGCATCATCAGAAATAATATCTTCTGGGGCGATGGGCGCGGACATCCTCTATCTGTCAATGCAGAGATTCAAGCCGGCATCCTGCCGGGTTTTGAGGCGGGGATTTATCCAACCGAAATCCTCGACTTTGCCGCGGGATTCTTCACTCTCGACCCTCAGAATGATGACCTCGCACGAGTAAGAAAATATACAGCCCATTATCCCACCGAGATTGAACAGCCCCTGCAACTCGAACAATTACCCGAAAATGAACGGGAACTCTTGAAAGAAATGGAGACTTTACCTGAAAAACAACCCACCCCCGCCGAGAAAATTGAACCTCAGCCATCCACTCAGAAAGACCTCACACCCGAAAAGAAGCCTCCGCCAGAAAAAAATGTCAAAGAGAAACAATCAGAGAAAAAAACACAAAAACCAAAGATTCCCACTGAGGTGAAAAAGAAATCCGTTCCATCTCCCAATGCACATCCCGCCCCCCTCGTAACCCGCTCAAAATCCACAAAGGACAAACGGGGAAAATCCACCGAAAAACCTCGCAAAGACGAAATCTCTCAAAAGGAGAAACATCCCGAACCGGAGGGAAAATAATGCCCGTTTCACCCGGTGCATTATGGTTCATTCTCCGTAAAAAAACAATGCCCGTTCCCTCTCGCACAAAACTCTTCTTGTTGATAGTGTTATGTTTTTTCTCAACTATGGGGAAACTCTGCTGTGCCGGTGCAAAGCCTGTCAACATAATCACCAATGACGCAATCGCCACACCCGGTAAAAAGGTATGGCTTCGGGCAAAACTCGAGTGCAAGGGGTTTTTGGGCATCAGACGCAGCGTAAAAGGAGAACCCCTCTCATTCAAGGGGCGATTTGCCATTCTCGGCACAGCTACCACAAACGACAACGGTATCGCCTCTATACTCTTTGATGTGCCGGAGGAACCGGGGCTGACTGAATACACAGTCAAATACCGCGGCTCCGGGCGATTCGCCCCCGCAAAATCTACCGGCAGATTATTCGTCTTTGATTCCAAACGTCCCATAATTATCTGTGATATTGACCGCACCATAGCCAATATCTCTCCGGGGAGATTTCTCGCCACCCCACCCGAGAAAGTGCCGACCGTGGCGGGCGCCCCCACGAGTCTGATGCGCCTCTCATACCGCTGCAACCTCATCTTCCTCACAGCCTGCAACGACAGATTTGCTGAGCGTATGCAACGGTGGATGCGCATCAAGGAATTCCCACTTTGCCCAATCTTGTTCAAAAATCGAGGCATCTCTCCAATCCCGATAGAGAAATTCAGATGCGACACAGTCGCTGAATTAAAAAAAGTATTCCCGAAGATTGTGGCGGGTATCACACATAAAAAGAGCAACGCAAAGGCTTATGTCGCAAAAGGAATACGAGCCATCATCATCAGCTCAAAAAAGAAGGGCGTGCCGAAAGGTGCAGAATTCGCTCCCGACTGGGAAACAGTCGAATCCCTCCTGAAATAGCCCCTCACAACCTCCGGCAAAAATTGCAAATTGACGAGTGGAAATTGTCCGTTGATAGTTGGAAAATTCGTGTCCATGCCCGTGCCCGATGCGTATCGTGAAACGAACGCAGGAGCGCATTTTCATCCCTTTGGTAGATTGGAGATCGGAGATTCGGCGTGGTGAATTCGCCCTGGCGAATTATGAAGACTGCTCCGTAACGTCACCAAAAAAGATTTGACAATTAAGGCGTGCCCTGAAGAAGTTTTAGCACCCTTAAGGTGCGAACATCTACAACATTTTGTAGATGTTACAAAGCCAGCAATCTAAAATCTAAAACTGACAACTGACAAGATAAAATTAATCAGTCTCTGGGACAATACCTTTTACCTTTTATATTTTTACTTTTCATTTCTTTTTTCAAGCAAAGTCCTGAAAAAACATAGGCGCTTAGGGGGCATAGCTCTACAACATTTTATAGATGTTGATTTATCATCAAATTAGTTCGCTGCTGCGGAGACAACTTACAGTTGAAAATAAATTTCAGAATAGACATTGATAATTTTTAATTGTCGGTCTTTAATTTTATATTCTTTTTTCAAGAAGAGTCTTGAAAAAAGCGTAGCTCGTTACTACCGTAGTAATCCGCCATATTTTTTGTTCATTTGAAACGGAGGAAAGGTAAAAAAATATACCCAAATCCAGATATAGAACTTTAGACTTTTACAAGTCAAAATCAGGTGGCATCACATTTTCCACAGTATTTAAGGAAATCGCACATCTTCGCGAGGCAAAATCGCAAGGTGGAGGATTTGCTTTCCTCTCTGCACATATCGTCCGTGTGCCACAGTGCCCGCTGTCCGAACCGCAATGAGTGTTTTGCCAGAGGCACCGCCACATTCTTATTGTTAGGTGAGGTCTGCACGCGGAATTGCCGCTTCTGTGCTATTAAAGCAGGGCGTCCCCAACCGCCCGACCCTTGTGAACCTGAAAGGATTGCGCAGGCTGCCGCAATACTTAATCTCAAACATATCGTCCTGACATCGGTTACGCGCGACGACCTCAAAGATGGCGGGGCGGAACACATTTGTAAAACGACCCTTGCAGTGAGGGCAAGACTGCCCGAATCCACAATTGAGGTTCTCACGCCCGATTTTCTCGGAAGTAATGAAGCCCTTGACACTGTCCTTTCAGCCAAGCCGGATGTTTTCAATCACAACATAGAGACGGTTCCGCGGCTCTATGAGGTTGTGCGTCCGGGGGCGGATTATGAACGTTCTTTATCCCTCATCCGGGCGGCAAAGAGACTCTCGCCCGATGTTGTAACGAAGTCGGGAATGATGCTGGGACTCGGTGAAACTCCTGACGAAATCATTTCTACAATGAGTGATTTACGCCGAAACGGTTGTGAGATTCTGACTCTCGGGCAGTACATAACGCCGGGAGCGGGGTATTACGAAATTCGGGAATTTATAGAGCCGGAGAAATTTGACAGATACGCACGGCTGGGCAGAGAGATGGGATTTCTGTATGTGGCGGCGGGTCCTTTTGTCCGGTCTTCATATATGGCAAGAGAGGCATTGGATGCTGCGCTTGCACACCGGGATGTGGAAATTGTAAATTGCAAGTTGTAAATTGTGAATTGTGAACCGAAACGTCCAACTTTGAGCCGGACAACGGACAAACGGGCTCAACGAATTCTTATTCGCCTCATACCACACTGCAAGGAGTGAAAGAATGAATCTGCTTATTGTCGGCTCGGTGGCACTGGATAGCGTTCAGACGCCTTTCGGAGAGGTGAAGAGAGCCCTCGGAGGCTCCGCCACTTATGCGGGAATCGCTGCTTCCCTCTTTACACCGCCTGCCATTGTGGGCGTTGTGGGGGAAGATTTCCCCAACCCCTATATAAATCTTATGGAGAAAAAAAAGTGCGACTTGCGTGGCTTACAAATTATCCCCGGAGGTAAAACATTTCACTGGAGGGGCTACTATGAGGGCGATATGTCTGCCGCACACTCCCTTTCCACCTGCCTTAATGTCTTTGAATTTTTCAAACCCGAACTCCCCGAAGGCTATGGCGACAGTAAGTTTGTCTTTCTGGCAAACATTGATCCCAAACTCCAGCTCCACGTCCTTGACCAGGTGAAGAACCCAAGACTGGTTTTGTGCGACACGATGAATTACTGGATTGAGGGTAGCAGAGATGCCTTAATCGAGGTCTTTCGGCGCTCGGATGTGATTCTGGTAAATGAAGATGAGGCACATATGCTCTGCCATACACCCAATCTCACAAAGGCGGCGCAGGAACTGCTTAAATTAGGTCCCGGACACGTCATAATCAAAAAAGGTAAAAACGGTGCGCTCCTCTTCAGCAAGGATGATTATTTCACAATCCCTGCATACCCGCTTGAAAGATTGAAAGACCCCACTGGTGCGGGCGATACCTTTGCGGGAGGCTTCATCGGATATCTCGCTGCGAAAAGACGCCTGTGCGAAAACAATTTCCGCAGGGCGATGCTTGTCGGCACAGTAATGGCATCTTTTGTGTGTGAGGATTTCAGTGTCAGGCGCACCGCTTCACTTACAATAAAGAAATTAGCCGCACGCTGTGAAGACTTGTATCGCTTCTCTCGTATCCCTAAAGTGAAATTTTATTGAAGGGGTGAACTATTTCCCCACTATGGGGTTGACATCATCAAAAGATAGAACACACCGATGGCGCGCCTTCGGCCTTCGCCTGTGGATAATCATCAAAGTTGTGGGTGAAACACCGTGATTGCTATTCATTTTTGTGCTCGTAAACATAATCGAGTGCGTAAGTGTATACGTAATCGAGAACGAGCAGGGTTACGATTATGATTACGATTACGATTATGATGGGCTAACCGCCTCACAGGGGCAACTCTTTCCGAGCATAGTCTCGGAAGAGGCGTAGTTTGTTACAATTTTCCATTCACACAAGATGTTAAAAAAGAACGATATTATTGCGGTGAAGATTGAGACTTTTGCCTACGGCGGTCGCGGAATCGGGAAATTCGCGGGCGTCGTGGTCTTTGTGCCCGGAACCGTTCCTGGAGATACTGTCTCTGTCCGCATCCTGAAGAAGAAACCCAGATATGCAGAGGCACAATTGCTGGAGGTTACCCAGCCATCTTCTATACGCATTCAGCCCCGTTGCACGCATTTCGGCACCTGCGGCGGCTGTGCGTGGCAGAACATCCCTTACGAAAAACAACTGGAATTCAAGGAGGAGATTGTTGGCTCTATCCTGGAGCACATTGGTCGCCAATATGAATTCACCCTGCATCCCATTATACCCTCTCGTGCGGTCTGGCGCTATCGCAACAAGATGGATTTTACATTCGGCACCAATGCTGGCGGGAATATTGTCCTCGGTTTCCACAAACCGGGGAGTTTTAACGAGGTGCTGGATGTAAAAAACTGCTTCCTCCAGCCGGAGGTCTTTGATGATCTCCTCCAGGAGATGCAGGCATTTGCGCGGGAAAAGAACCTCACCGCTTATGATCCGAAGACCCATAAGGGTTTGCTCAGGCATTTTATCCTGCGTTGCGCCACCAATGCCCATAACGACACACCGGTTCTGGCTATCCTTCTTACAGCCGAACCCGAACTCCCGGGGAGCGAGGAACTACTGGCACGCCTCCGCCGGCGTTGTCCCTTACTCTCCGGCTTCATCCATGGGCAAAACAGAGGTAAGGGCGATGTCGCATATATGGATGCAATCCTGTTTCAGTGGGGAGACGATTTCCTCACCGAGCGGCTGGACGACCTCCATCTTCGCCTCTGGGCGCTCTCATTTTTTCAGACTAACACAGAAGCCGCCAAGCACCTTTACCATACAACCCGTGAATATTTATCACTCACCGGTAGCGAAACCCTCCTTGATGCATACTGCGGTGTTGGTGCAATTGGGCTTTTGTGCGCAAGGGATGCGCGGTGGGTTTATGGAATTGAAATCGTGAAGGAGGCAATCTGGGATGCACGCAAAAATGCTGCCCGGAATTCCCTCGATAACTGCACTTTCTTAAGCGGCGAACTCCGAAAAAGCCTCCCCTTACTCCTGCAAACATTACCTTGTGGTTTTCAGCGTGTGGTGGTTGACCCGCCAAGGAGCGGGATTGATAAAAAGTCGCTCAGAAAGATTGTGGGATTGGATTGCCCCATCCTGGTCTATGTCTCCTGTAATCCTGCCACTCTTGCCAGAGACGCACACGTAATCTGTGAGGCGGGATACCAGATTACGGATGTGCAACCGGTGGATATGTTTCCCCACACCTACCACATAGAGCTCGTAACCCGCTTCAGGAAAATGTAACAGGGACGTCTTACAAATCAGAATCGGGATGTTCACCACCTCTTTTCTCTGCCCCGAAAATTTATTTTTTAGACGGGATAACGCGGATTGACACGGATAGTTTTTATCCGTGCAATCCTGTCTAAAACTGTTCCGAAAATTAGTCCGTGAATGTTCACGAATGTCCGCTAATAAATATTCGCGTTCATTAGCGCAATTAGCGGATTATTTTCATTCTTTTGGGAGAGGCAAGCCTCATAACGGCTTCAACGTTCCTTTGGTTAGGTCTCAAATGGAAGCCCGGTATGTGTGCTATGCTCGCCAGGAAATGTGTTGGATAGGGATTGGGTAATGGTGCGCAGGTATGGAACAAAAGCCTTGATCACCTGGGGGTCGAAGCCTTTACCGCGCTCATCGAGCAGTTCCCTGACTGCGGCATCGGTCTTCATAGGCAGGTGATATGGACGTAGAGACGTCATTGCATCGTAAGCATCCGCCACCTTGAGGATACGTGCACCCAGAGGGATGTCTTCTGCTGCCTTTCCCGCGGGATAGCCGGGGAATCTGCCGGAAGTTACGCCGTCCCAGCGCTCATGATGTGCACATACGATTTCCCGAACCTCTTTCAGATAATTTGCCCCCTTCAATAAATCCTCACCAAGTGTCGGATGGCTCTTGACTATCTCATATTCATCCTGAGTGAGCGACGTGGTTTTCAGGAGTATCCTTGAGTTTATGGAAATCTTGCCGATGTCGTGGAGGAGTGCGGCAATACTGATGATTTCAAGAAAGTAGTGGTCGAGTCCCAGAATCTGCCCGATCTTGACAGAGTAATTCATAACGCGACGCGAATGGTTATGGAAGTGTGGTTCTTTGTCTCCAAGTATTTTCAGGATGCTGGCGATGAAGTGGTCCCAGCGCTCGATTTCACTGGTATCGTTTGCAATAAGGGCATAGAGGAGATTTTGCTTCACGCGCTGTTCGCGTCCCCTATACATAGCCCTATCGGCATCGGTGAGGATATTATCAACAGTGAAGGCAGAGGCAGACTTAAGCCCCATAGAAATCATAAAACGTTCTTTAGGGTCGTCCTCGTGGCTATTGCGCAGTAGGGTAGCTCTCTCGATGCGCTCCTGAACCATACGAGCCTGCAGTTCGGTCGTATTGGGCATCAGGACGACAAACTCGTCTCCGCCGTATCGTGCAACAATGTCGGGCTCACGGACATTATCCACAAGAAGCCGGGCAACTGCCTGCAAGATGTGGTCGCCAATCACGTGCCCGTATGTGTCATTGAATTTCTTGAAGTCACACACATCCAGCATAAGTAGCGATAGCGGGAGATGATAGCGCTTGACACGGGGGATTTCTTGCTTCAGCGCACGGTCGAAGTATTGACGGTTGTATACCTGCGTGAGTCCGTCAATCTCCGCCATATGTTCCACACGTTCATAGAGTCGGGCATTTTCGATTGCTATACAGGCGTGGCGGGCAAATTCACCGAGTATCTCAAGGCGATGAGGTGTTATCTGTCCACAATTAGTCTTGTGGTCGGCGGAGAGTGTGCCCCACACCCGCCCCTCATTGGATACGAGAGGGACGATAGCAATCTGCCAGATATCTGGACGTTCTCTGATAAATGGAGGGAATCTCGGGTCTCCCCGCACCCCTTTTATAATCTGGGGTTTTCCACTCCGGGCAACCTCCGCAAGGACATCGCCCGATGTGGCAAGCGGATAGTTAACCTTAGATAGTGTATCCTCGTAACCACGGGTGACACGACCGATCAGGTTATGGGTCGTTTCGTCAATAAGGCAGATGAGGGCGCGGTCAAACCCGAGTTTCTCTATTACATAATCTATGATTTCCCCCAGCACGGTATCGAGTTTCTTTGCGCCATACAGATGTGGGCCAATCTCATTAACTGCCCGCATCTCGATGAGCTCCTGTCGCACAATCTCGTGTTGATGAAGTTTATTCAGGACAAGTGATATAGAAACCGCCGCTGAGAGCAGTAGCCTCAGGAGTGGGTTTTCTTCCTCCTGACCGGGGCTATGACACTCGCAGGCGAGCAGTCCAGCCGTTTTGCCCCCTATCTGTGTCGGGACAAATGCTATAGCCTCTGGAAGGGTCGTGGAAGATAAATTCTTCTTTTTGCAAAAATCCAAAGGGTTAGCGAGAATTTGGGGCGCGTTAAAATTCTTCAGCGCAAAACCAATCAGGTCGTTAGAGAGGGCGTATTTATTTCTGAAGTAATTGAATTGAGACTCGCCGCTTTTTAGCAGGAAATAAAATTCTTTATCTTCCGGGTCAATTATGGCAAACTTAAGCGAGCAAAAATCATCTCCGAGGAATTCGCGGACAGTATTCTCAACAGCCACAAAAACGTCGCGGTAGCCCATACACTCCCCGATGATGACGTCGTGCAGATTCCTATGTGAAAATCCATTCATCTTTGAGGTATCGCCAGATCCTCTGGAAAATTTCTAATATAGGTATAAGCAAAAAGCTCGAGGGAAGCAAGGAAATAATAGCACCCTTTGGGGCTACAAAGGATTGACCCTGTGGGCTAATTAGACTATTGAAGAACTATAGATATGAAATGCAGATTCTTTGTGGGTAATGGTAGCGGTGGAGGGAATTGAACCCCCGACACTGCGGATATGAGCCGCATGCTCTAACCAACTGAGCTACACCGCCACTTATGTTCGACCGGAAAGGTTCAAGGAATAAAAGGCGACTGGTTTTAATCCCTACACCAATCGCCTCTTAATATCTGGTAGCGGGGGACGGATTTGAACCGCCGACCTTTGGGTTATGAGCCCAACGAGCTACCAACTGCTCCACCCCGCGACGAAAATTTAACGATTTTTCAATGCATCAAAAAATAACGAATACTATTTACCCGCGAAGGGGCAAGGATGTCAACCCTATTTTCCCTTTTGTGCCTCCTGTGGTTCTTCGCGTTCAACTAAAATCAGGTGCTCTCCCGGTTTCACCATCCGGAAGCGATTGCGCACCACGACCTCGTTTTCATTCTCGGCACCTTCCAGTAAGCATTTTTCCTGGCTGAGGTTCTCCAGTCTACTTTGAAGAGCGTTCACCTTCGCCACCTCACGATTCCTGATGCGGTAGCTCACAAAACACTCATTCAGGTTCCTCCGATTCACAACCAGCCAAACGATGACAATTATTGCCATAAGTAAGAGACCGGTATAAAAAATGAAATTGTGTCCAGAGATAGAGTCCTTTATCTTGCCCATCGCTTTTTTCTCCCCGGTTATTGAAAGTGCTATTGTTTCCTCTTTCATCCAACTTGATTTCAAACATTTTTTACAGAAAAGGGACTGCCCCTGTCAATAGGCATTTTAGAAATTCTCCAGCACAACCAGCACAGATTTTATCCTTCAAAGAGACCCCGGTGTGCTAACCGACCAATTATGTTTTTCTTCTCCTGCGTCCATAAAAAACAGCCAATACCAGCGCGAGGAACAAGGATATGCCGGAGAGGAGTGCCCCCGGGATGAAAAAAGTAGGTCTGAAGTGCCATCTATAAAGATGCCGTCCCTTTTGGGCGCGGGTTGCCAGGAAGCAACAGTTCGCCTTCAGGATAGGGGCGGGCTTGCCGTCTATTTTGAGGCGCCAGCCCGGATATGCAATGAGTCTGAAGACAATCAGGGCATCTTTTTCCGCATCAATCTGCGCCTCTGCAAAACAACTGCCGCAGCGTTCTTCAATAATCCTGCCCGGTGGATTTGGATGAGGTAATTCTGCCCGGGTTCTCTGGACAGTGCTCAATTCCTCTACGGCAGGCGTATTGATTGTAAGGGAGGGCCCGTAAAAGTCATCGGGAGGCACTGACATAATTTGCGCAGGGATATATGCAAGTGAGAGGGGAGCAGTCGTCTCATCTTCTCCGAACCAGAGGTTCATATATATGAATCGTTTGTGAAAGTGCCCGATGGTGTCGGGCAAGGGATAAGCAATCGCACCTGTTTTGTGTCGCCGCGTGTATAATATTCGCCCGTCCGGCGTCTTACGAGACCTGCTGCACAAAATCGCATGCCGAATCCCAAAAGCCGAACAAACGTATCTATCTCCGAAAACAGTTAAAGGGTTGTTAACTCTTCCCAGGGAATCTATCGAGAGGCATCTTCCAAATGAACGTAGCATCAGCGGGTTGTATTGGTTAAGGAGTTTGAGTCCATAGGTGAGGGGATGATTTGGGGAAATCCTTTTCAGCTCCGGCGGTAAGAGATAAGGGAATTCAATCAGTGTCCAACCCGGGCGTGATAGGGCGGCTTCAATGGTCCTGGGCAGCGCCGGTGGCACCCCTTTGATTCGAGGAAATAAATCATACCACATAGCCCCAAGGTCAACTATAGTCAACAAAATCACGAGGGAGGCAATTTCTCCAGCCCGGCGTTTCTTCCATAGAATTATGGCAATTAGCATAAATAAGAGCGATGCGTATTTAAGCGCCTGATTTGTGCCATCCCACCAGTCATTGAGTCCTGCAAGCGCATTAGGAGTCTTAATCACCCTGGCAAAACTTTCCGGAAAACAACCGCCCCATAACTCAAAGACATAAAGCACAACGAGGATGAATATCAGCACAATGACACATATGCGGCGCACCTCCTTACGGCTTATGCCGTGCCATTTACCCATCAATCCCACCAAGCCCATTGGAGCCAGCAGACAAAGTCCGATATATGTAAAAAGCAGATACCGTGCGTGGACACGTAGCTTCCCCACGATTGGCAGGTGATAGAGGAGTGGCGCAGTCCCGAAGGCTTTAGAGCAAGCAAATATCAGCCCGATGATGACGAGCGCAACTGAAGCCAGTGCCTGCCGCCTCCAGGGCGTGCGCCTCGTAATCCCAATGATACCCGCCGTCAGTGCCAGAATTAGGGGTAGTAACCCGACGTATGCGAGGTTCTCGCGGTGAAGAAATCCCCCCCAGTATGTACTATTGGAGATAAAACCCTTTCCACAAACTCCGAAGAAAAAAGCCGATAGGAACATAAGCAGCTGCAACGGCATGAGCGCCCCCAGAGTAAATGCCCCGTATGAAAAATCTGCCCGGACGGATTCTCTGGCAAGTTCGTAATAAGAGGAAAGTGCAATGGCTGCAAAACACACACCGAGCAAAAAGGCACAAAATCCCCGAAGGATGACTCGCCTTTCTGCCGTTAATACTACAAACAATCCCACCGCGGCGCTCACTATCAAGGCGCTCTGTGGATGCCCGGCAAGAAATATAAGGGCGAAAATTATGGCTGCACCAAATACCCGCCAGAGGCTGAACGGATTAGGGCGGGAAGGCAAAATCAATAAAAGGAGCCAGGGAAATAGTCCCAGCACGTGAAGGATAGTTAAATGCATAATGTGCCCCGCCGGGAATCCGCCCAGGCTATACATTATGGATGCCAGCCAGGCGCCCCACTTGCTTCCCGTCAGGTGCCTCGCAACCAGCCACATTCCCAGCGCACCCAGACCGAGATGAAAAAGAAGCAAAAAGGTCGCCGCCCAGGCAGGCGGGAAAACAATCGCCGCTATCCAGGCGGGTGGATAATAACACATTGTCTGCGGGTCGGCTGCAAATGGGAACCCGCCTGCCCATAGCGGCTCCCAGAACGGGAATTGCCCTGAGAGAAACGCCTTTCGCAACCGCCCAAGGTAAATCATAAACTGGGTTGCTATATCGCCGGATATGAGCGGTCGCAGTCCACCTGCGCACAAGAAATAGACAATGGCGGGATACAGAAAGACAAAACCGAGTTCCACCTTGCCGAGAACTACTGAAGATTTCTTTTCACTTTGCATGGTTTTTGAATAGTCATCATGAGACTTGCGCTTCTCTCGAAACAATAAAAATTAGCCACCGACGAACACCGATGTGCCCGGATACATTTGTGTAAATCGGCGTGTATCGGTGTGAATCGGTGGCTTCATATTCTAAATTTTCGGGGCAGCTTATGGTCGGGGCGGTGCTGTTGACCGTATAACCTTGCGGAAGACGGCGT
Source organism: uncultured Candidatus Sumerlaeota bacterium (assembly GCA_964526215.1). Lineage (GTDB taxonomy): Bacteria > Sumerlaeota > Sumerlaeia > MWCT01 > MWCT01 > CAZGKP01. The sequence continues at coordinate 9,199 of CAZGKP010000001.1, read as the reverse complement.
CTGCAAAGGCATCATCCGGTCGCGCACCACAATAGCGATTTAGGAAAGTGAAAGCCTGTTTGAAGTCTTTATCGAGATATGCCGCCATACCTTTCAAGAAATCGGCTTCGGTGCGCGCCGAATCAATAGTGCTAACGGTTTTTGCCAGTTTGCGCAGGCGTTGGGCGGCAAGGGATGGTTTTTCGTGATTTCTCGCCAGTTCTCGCCCCTCCTTAAAACACAGGTCAATTATGTCCGTGCGGCGTGTGGTGAGGCGCTGGCGCTCCACGTCTGTGCGCGCCTGCGGTATGAGGCGTGTGAGGATTCTTTCAGCATCTATAAACTCGCCAACTTGAATTTTGCTCTCTGCAATAAGGTATGAGGCACGCAAACGCACTACTTCATCCCGTGAATTTTCGGCAGTGCGGAAATTACGTATGGCATCTTCAAACCTGCGTTCTCCGAAGTATGTCTCGCCGAGGATGAGACTTGCACGGGAATTAGTTTTGTCCATTCGCAGGACGTTCCGGGCAAGGACGCGAGCGGTTTCCCATTGTCTATCTCGAAGTGCCCGGCGTGCCCTGTTCAAGAGTGCTACAGATGTGGGACGCGATGGAGTCGTTACTTCTGGCAGAGAGAAAAACCATTTCTTTATACTCAATCCACCCCACACAACAGCGATGAGTATCACAAGCCACGTGAGCACCTTACGAAAAGAGATGGCATATCCCTTCGGGGAGATTGCCTCCGATGCCGGGGCGACTTTTTTCTCCTGTTCCCTGACGCTTCGTTCTATTCTCTCACGGTCAGTAACTTTCTCAAGCGCAGAAGACATAGCATCAAGCGATGCGAAGCGTTGCGATTCTTCCTTTCTTAAGATGCGGCGAACAAAGTCGTATAGTTCCACCGATGCGTCAACACTCTCCGGCAGCGATGTGTATGGTTTTTTGAGAATCTGTGATAGTGTCTCGAACGGAGAGCCCCCGCCGTAAAGGCACTTTCCCGTAAGTATCCAGTAAAAAAGCAAGCCGAGTGAGAAGACCAGCGTCTGTTCACCCGCCTTTCCCTTTTCCACCTGTTCAGGTGCATAGAAAGCCACATCGCCTGTTAAAATTCCAACGTCAATCAAGCCCGATGCCTTTTCGTATACGGCTAAAGTGGTATCCACCATCTGGATTGTATTACTCTCGGAGACAAAGAAGTCGTCGGGGATAACATTTGTCCTGCGGACGCCTCGGTTTGTCAGGAGACGGAAACAACCGATAATGCGCCTGAAGATTTGAAACGCCTGCGGGGGCGGCAATGCCCCCTTTGCCTCAAGGTGGCTGGAGAGAGGAATGCCCGGCGGCAGGTGATAAATCACAAACGCCTTCTCGCCCATCTCGCCGATGGAGAGCGGGATTGCAATACAGGAGTCAAGAAGGGATTTCAGCGCATTGGCGTCCTCAAGGAAACGCAGGCGGAGCTTCACCCTGCTCGTCTTATTAAGCGCCGGAGGGGGGATAAATTCCTTAACGATGACGCGCCGGTTTGTCTCGCGGATAGAGCCCTCATAGATGCGACCGAGTGCCTCCTCGCGGAAAACCCCCAATCTTTCCACATCTAAAGGTGTGATATTCATAATCCCCCACAATCATTATGTATCTGGCGAAAATATTGCGCCACAGTCAAGCAGGAACTGAAAGCCCATAGAAGGAAAAGTCTTTAGCACTTCAAAGTTTTTCCAATAATAGCCATGGCATTATAAACCTTCTTGTATCTTTTGCCTGTGTGGTTTGAAAACTCACCAGCATACACCTCCTTTGCCCTGCGGCACCCAAAAGGGCAAGATACAGTTCTCAAATCGCAACTCCAAACTCTCCTATATAGGACTTGACGCCAAGAATTCAGAAATACTACTTTTCTGTTAAAGAGTAAGGCATCTTCTTTTTTAGGGCCTTTCGCTTGGATTTTTTACGAAAATTCATCTAAGATGTCCCGACTGCCTTCTTTTTGTTTCCACACTTTTCGAGGTTAGCTTATTGCTAATTTTATTCTGCCGAATTTTAATGATCTTATGGGGTTAAAGTAAGATGCTCGCTAAAGGTAAAACGTTATTTTCAGATCCTCCGCTTTACATAATTTTAGATATCCAGCGAGAAAAGATGAAAAAAGAAATTGATGCTTACGATGGAGACAGTTTGCTTAACACCAGTATTGAAGATCTTTGCGATTACTTTGAAGAGAAATACAAATTTGACATTCCGCAATTAAAAGAAGATGAAATAACTGTAGATCAGGAAGAAGTTAATATTGATGTAAGTCAAGACCCTCGACGGTATATTCGTGATCGAAATGGTCCGTTCTATATCAAGGGAACAGAGATACGATTTTACGTTCCCTTTGAAGGTAACACCGAATTTTTTGAATATAGACCTTCTCAGTTTGCACTGGGTCTTCCACGAGCAACTGTGACGCCGAGAGAGCTGATCATTTCTTACCGAGGAACGGACATTAGAAAAGAAAATTTGATGGGAGATTTTAATAGGGAATTAAATGAGATTAAAACTCTGTTGAGGCAGATAAGACAAGATGTTTCAGAATATAATAAGTCGCTCAGGCAAAGGCTAAACAAAAGGATAGAATGGCGGCGAAATAAATTGCTTAAAGATAAAGGATTAGTTGCCTCTCTTGGCTTTCCTTTGAAACGAAGAGATAGTGCCCTGAAAACATATACCGTTCCTACAATAAAGAGAAAAACCAGACTAAAACCATCTCCGCAAGGAACGGGACCATTTGTGCCCGAGCCGGAGCTTGATAAGAAAGACTATGAACATATTTTATCAGTTATTTCTAATATGGTGCAGGTGATGGAGAGAAGTCCAAAAGCATTTACGTCAATGGAAGAGGAGGATCTTCGTCAACACTTTCTGGTTCAACTCAATGGTCAATATGAAGGACAAGCAACAGGCGAAACTTTCAACTTTGAAGGGCAAACAGATATTTTAATACGTGTGAACGGCAGAAACATCTTTATTGCGGAGTGTAAGTTTTGGAAGGGGCAAAAAGTTCTTAAAAAAACGATAGACCAAATACTCGGTTACTTAACATGGCGAGATTGTAAAGCAGCTCTGCTGATTTTCAATCGAAACAAGAACTTTTCAAATGTTTTGAAACAAATCCCAGAAGTAGTTAAAAATCACTCAAACTTCAAACGTCAAATCCAATACCCTTCAGAAACTGGCTTCCGATATATCTTACATCATCGTGACGACATTGCCCGAGAAATCATCCTGAAGGTCTTAGCGTTTGATATCCCCAAATAAACCGAAGAGATACATTTAGTGCGTGTGAGTGTTACTCCCGTAGATATTAGATTTGCTGCATTTTTCGGCATTACTCTTCCTTGGCTCTGCGTGAGATTTGCCAATTTTTATCTCAGTACAAAGTATAGAGATACTTACACTGTCTGGCACGAGCGCAAATAAAATACTGGCAATGGGCTTTAATCCGCTCTAACAGCGCAATTAAACGACTCTTTTGTGATTTGTCATTTCTTCGGCTTTTACTTCTGAACTATATCTCTTTTCACCATTGCGAAGCGGCGCGTTGTTGTGAAACCTAATCGCTCATACACACCTTTCGCTGCCTTTTCACCCGTCCATAATACCCACGCACAATGATAGCCCTTCTGCCGCATACGATAAAGCGTCTGCGCAAGTAACACCGAACCTATCCCCCGCCCCTGGTATCCCTCCACGACACCGAATGGACCGAAATGACTTCCCTCATATTGACAGAAACCAACAATTTTGCCCCGGTCGAGGGCAATGAAGATGCAATCCTCTTCATAGAGTCCCCGCGTGAGGTCAATGAGGTTGCGGCGTGCATCCTCCAGCCAGGGTCCGGGCATTTCGGCTCCAAGAAAATCGAGGTATGCACATAAATCCTCACGGTAGTAAGGGCGAATCTCGATGCCCTCTTTTCGTAATCTCTCTTCTTTTTCCAGAACCTTTTGCGTAAGCGTGAATTTTGAGATTTGGGCATCCATTGCTATTGCCTCGTAATATTCAACGAAGCCGAATTTCTCAAAGAATCTCACGCCATCTCGGTATGCTTCTTTGTCTATGCCGGGGACAAAGTAGTTCGGGGTGTATGGGGAGATAAGGATTTTTTTTCGGTTACGTTTCTCGAACCAGTGGAGTGTATCTTCGAGGAGTGCCGAGCCGATGCCGCGTCGCCTTAAATCGGGATGCACGCCGAATGCAGTGATAAAGCCATCATCGGGACGTAGTCCGACATTCTCTATCGGGCGTTTGAGGACGAGGCGGAGCGCAAAACCTGCGAGGCGCCCGTTTTCTTCGGCGACCACGAGGCTATCGGGTTCACGGTTCACGTCAAGCAATACCTTGCGTTCGAATATGTTCAGTGTAATAGCGTCCAGCGGAAGCACCGCCGCCCAGAGACTGAGAAATTCGCTTGTGTCAGTTGCTTCAAATGGTTGAATGGTAAGCATAATTTATTCCTCTGCCTTCACAAAATCGGAGACGATACTTTGCGGAAAAGCTGCATCAGTTCCCGATTATGGTCGGCAGGGAAATCATAATTTAGACACGCTCTGTTGTTCCAGATGTCTCTGCTCTATATAACGGGAAAACACTTCATCCACATAGGTAGGGTCGAGTGCCTCGACTGATTCTTCGCTCCTCCCCAGAAGCGCGCCCTCTTCTACCAGAGGTCCGGTGAATGGCTTCAATGTGAGTAACATACCACCTCCCCCGGACTCGGATGCATAACAATAACAGGTGTCAATTACGAGGAATATGGTTTCGCGGAGGTTCCGCAGGCGGGTGGACTTCTCGCTTTCCCACTGACGGACATAATCCTCGTTCAGGCGGACATAGTCGCCAACGTAGATGTTCTTGTGTTTTCTCACCGTCCCAGATGCCTTATCTGCCAGAGTCGTACACTCACCTCACGTAATACTGGAGGGAATTTGCCTTTGCAGGGCACTCTGTAGCTATATACTTAACGTTCACTTTGCCCTTCTCTCTGAATTCATACAGACGAGGGACAATCAAATCGCGCAACTCGAATGGCGAGAGGGTATTTGTGTAAATCTTTGTGCCGCCCTCGAAACCGGCAGGTGTGTTTGTGCGCCACTTGATGAGGATGTGCCAGGGGATTCTCTCAACCGCATCTCTGGGGAGATAATACCATTCTTCATTGCAGGGGATACTGCTGCCCATTGCGACGTGGCAGGCATGGACCAGGTCGGAGAAGCCGCGGATTTCCTCATCGGTATGTTCTTCAGGGCGGCAGTTTCTGCTTTTGGAGTAAATTGCCAGAGTCGGGCTGCGGTGTCCGATAGATACAAATGCGATTGCGTATTCGTTCTCGGCGAAGACGAGGTTGTGGTAGCTGGCGAAATTGGTGGCATACTCATTATAAATATTGGGGTTCTGGCGGACGAGTTCTACCTCGCGATGGACGGATGTCCCCCATTCATCCAGCGCAACAAGCTGCTTGTGTATATGATTAAACGAAGCCCCCGCTGGTGCCAGCCAGTTCTGGAAGATACTTATGTAGCGCACATAGCGATTATTTTCATAGATGTCCTGTGCGGCACGGATGGTGAATTTGAAGAAATAAAAGTGTTCCTCAGTTGTCATTTCGCCCGGTGACCACAAATCCGTGTCGTATTCAGCGCCCTTACGAAGGTGATGTCCGCCGATTACGAGTTCGTGCCCGCCCCCGAAAAAGGCATCAGCCATCTTGAACTTCTCCTCAATCGGCATTCGTTCAATCTCATCATCCGTCTTCTTCGCCAGCTTCAGCTTATGATGCAGAACCTTGAGCGTATGTTGTACCCCGGCGGTATCGTAGAGGTATTTATTTTTCCACGCGGCATTTTTATCGGATAGATAATAATCGTAGTTCCTTTTCCAGTAATCGGTGGAGACAATCTCGAAGAGATTGGATATGCGGCGAAAGAGGGGTTTGGTTGCGCAAAGTTCTGAAGCCGGAGCGTGCTCAATGTATTCATAGTTGCCGTCTGGATGCCGGACGAGGCGGGACTTCTCCGGCGGCGTATTCAGGTAGAATTTCTCGCAGAAGTCGCAGTAGTCTTCAGGGTTATGAATCTCAATCTTTCGAGCCGCTTTTGGGCGGGCATTCGGGTCGGGTTTACGTCCGCGCCCCGGGATAAACCAGACCTCTGTCCCTGTAAATGGGTTTACCTGTTTTATCGTGCCATCCTTCATCACAATATAGGGATTAGGGATAAATACCATTTGAGACACCTCTTGTGATTTACAAGTTTATGCGGGATAAAAACCCGGGGGGAATTTCTCAACAATGAAAAAAAAACTAATTGAAAGCGCCACATAAAATCAAGAACTATCGTAACGGTTCAGGTGAAGAGAGAGGATACATCATCAAGGGGTTCAAAGTTAACCCGCCGGGCAGCAAACGGGACAACAATAGTCAGTCTCGCATATCAGGCGGACAAGGGGTCAAACCCTGCAGGAGGTCTATTCCCGGAAGAAGGGTCTAATCCTATATTCCCGCATTCGGGAGATGCCCCCGCGGATAGAATGCCGGAATTATTTTAATTGACAGATGCCCGCTTATGGGGCTTAAATTTGTATCAGATGTGTGAGTGAAGAAGATAAAAATTGTAGAAACTCCCATATTTAACCGGGGGGAGAAAGAACAATGAGAATTACACTGGGAAACCGAGAAAAGAAGGTTATCGGGGGGATATTAACAATCCTCTTTATTGCAGGCATTCACCTTGTGGTGTTTTCCCGCAAGGCGAAGGAATACAATTACACTATGCGAGACTGGAAGAAGGCAAAGAACGACGTGAAAAACCTTGTGGGGCAGGCGAAAGACCCAGTGCGTATCACCCGATATGAGGAGAATAACAAAAAATTCGAGCAGGAATTTAAAGACATCATCAAGAACCTCAAAATTGACATCCCTAAATACTACATTGATGGCAGTGCTGAATCCCTTGAAAAACGGAGAAGGGATTTCAGTGAACAAATTGAGAGGCTATTTTCCTTCAGTGAAACTCTCAAGAACACCAAGCTGACTTTTCTGGACGAGAAGGGGTGGGATATACCAACCGTACTCCCCAAGGATATTCGCAAACGCCCTGAGCGTCTGTGGGATGTTATCTCTCAATTACACGGTATAAGCCAGATTCTTAAGGTTATAGATAACGAGGTTGTCCGTCAGGATAAACTCCGGGCATATAGCGCCCTCCTCAAAGAAATAGGCATAGACGAACCACGCATAAACGCCCTCTCCAAGTTTGGCGAATATGTCCCTTTCATCAACCGCTTCTGCCACTATCGGCTGATTATAAAAGAGAAACCCAAAGATGTCAAAATGTCAGATGAAGAGATACAGGGACTTCTCCGCATTAAGTGGACTGATAAGGACGCGAATAAGGCCCTCGATAATAAACTGCAAAGACTCAACGGGCAATTATTTGCATTGAATGACCTCATTGAGATGGCAGATACACATAAAATAGAAGAGATTAAACAGGTCAGTTTAAATAAACTAAAGAAAGTCTTCACCACCCAGAAAACCGAAGAAGCAAAGGGAGAAAAACCCAAGCCCACCCCGACTCCTTTCAGGGGGGAGTTTGAGGGGAGAATGAGGGGACCGGCAGAGTTCGGTCCCGAAGGCGGAAGGGGACGTATGCGGTTTTTTGAGGGGTTCCCTATGGAGTTCAGGGCTCGTCCTAAACCGGAACAACCTCAAGGTCCCCCTGAAGATCTCGTGGCTACCGCTATGCCCATTTTAATTCGATTCTCCGGTTCAAATCTGAACGTAACGAAGTATCTATACGCCGTCTCACACGTTCCGCGCACCTATAAATTGGATGCCCTTTTGATAAACACAATAAAGGGCAAAGAGGGCGTGGAGGATGTCTATGCCTCTATCAGTGTTCTCAATCAGGTGGTAGGTATACTTGTTGACCTTGAGACCTTTGGCAAAGAGGCGACGAAAAAACCCAAAGATTCCCCTCGAACAGGTAGTAAAGGCACCCCTCCCGTATCTGAGACCAGAGGTAAGGAAGTTTTATGATATCAAAAGAGTTGCTGGATATTCTGGCTTGTCCTAAATGCAAGGGTCAGCTCGCCTGGCGGAGAGACGAGAACGTACTGGACTGCACCGCCTGTCGGCTTCGCTTCCCTATAACTGACGGAATCCCCGAGCTCCTTTTAGACAAGGCTAAACCGCTCGATGAGGGACTCGAAGCTGAATAGGGGAGTAGCTCTCGATGCTCATAGCCGACAACGAAATAGTGGAAGACATGGAGGCAATCGCTTATGGAAATCAGTATTTACAGGGCAAATAATAACCTCTATGTAGACATAATGGGCAGAATCGTGCTTGACGTCTGTGAACAGTTTAAGAATTCTGCGCTACCTCTTATAGATAAGGGAATTAACCAGGTTTACATTGACCTGTCCGGGGTGGACTTTATTGATAGCGCGGGGCTGGGTGTCCTTGTGGGACTCAAGATGACGTCCAATAAAAACAAGGCGCGTCTCGTCCTCGTTTCACCATCGGATGGCGTCAACGACATCCTTTACGTCTCAAAACTTGACAGTATATTCGACATAATTACGGGTTCCGAGGCGGAGATCTTGAAACGCACCTTCGCGAGAAAGGAATATTTGATAAAGGAAATCAGCGAGGAAGAGCATCTACCCCGAAAGATGGCACCCAGTCCCGCCGGAGGTGATGAGGAATCTGCCACGCCGAAAGTTGCCCCCATACCCGCTTCATCCGAGCAGCCTGCAAAGGTTGCCGTCGAGGCGGAGCCAATAGTCGAACCGGCTCCTGTGAGTGTCCCTCCTGCCGGCAAGTCAACCGCCGAACAGGTTGATGAATATTGCCGCAAGGCGGTGGAATTGATGCGACAGGGTGATTACGAAAAGGCGATTGAGAAATACCTTGATGCCCTCAAGCTCGACCCCGATTATGTCCCCGCATACAATAACCTGGCTATTGTGTATGAAAAAAAGCCATCCTGGCGGACAAAAGCCATTGAAACGTGGGAAAAAGTCCTTCAACTGAGTCAGGCAATGGGAGACCAGAAACATATTGACCGTGCCCAGAAACATCTATCAAAGCTAGAGACATCTTTTTAGTCTGGGATAAGGCGATTTGGGCGCATCTTGGCAAAGCTACGAAAAGCAGACTTCTTTAGAGG